>NZ_JBMDKJ010000079.1:0-511 GCF_057809655.1 Niveispirillum sp. FG148 | reverse complement strand
CCCGCATAATCCTGCAGGCCCGTCGTCGTGACCGACTTCAGCGACACGGTCGAACCGCCGACCGACAGCAGCTTCAGCGCACTGGTAGCGCCAACGGCCCCATCCAGGGCCACCTTGCCCTTGCCGGCATCGACCAGCAGCGCGTAGGCGCCGTTCACGGCACCCGTCACCTTCACATCATCGCCGCCATTGCCGGCCGTGACGATGGCGCTGTCGGCCGCCAGGGTCACCGGCCCGCCGACGCGGATACCACCGCCGACCGTGCTGACCAGATCGCCGGCCAGGGTCACGGCACCCGCATAATCCTGCAGGCCCGTCGTCGTGACCGACTTCAGCGACACGGTCGAACCGCCGACCGACAGCAGCTTCAGCGCACTGGTCGCGCCAACGGCCCCATCCAGGGCCACCTTGCCCTTGCCGGCATCCACCAGCAGCGCATAGGGACCGTTGATGGCCCCCGTCACCTTCACATCATCACCGCCATTGCCAGCCGTGACGATGGCGCTGTCGG
>NZ_JBMDKJ010000078.1:0-589 GCF_057809655.1 Niveispirillum sp. FG148 | reverse complement strand
CGCGGCCTGAAGGGCGTGAAGCTGGTCATTTCCGACGCCCACGAGGGCATCAAGGCTGCCGTCTCCAAAGTGTTCTGCGCCACCTGGCAGCGCTGCCGCGTGCATTTCATGCGCAATGTCCTGGCCCATGCCGGCAAGCAGGGGCGTCGCGTCGTGGCGGCCTTTATCGGCACCGCCTTTGCCCAGAACGATGCCACCTCGGCCAGGGCCCAATGGCGGCAGGTCGCCGACCAGCTCCGACCCAAGGTGCCCAAGCTGGCCACCCTGCTCGACGAGGCCGAGGATGACGTGCTGGCCTACATGACCTTTCCCCGCGAACACAGGGCCAAGATCCACAGCACAAACCCCATCGAACGGCTCAACGGCGAGATCAAACGCCGCACCGAAGTGGTCGGCATCTTTCCCAACGAGGCCGCCATCACAAGGCTCGTCGGCGCTATCCTGTTGGAACAAAATGATGAATGGACAGTGCAGCGTGCCCGCTACATGACACTGGAAACCATCGCCCCACTCAGCGATGATCCCATCATCATGCTGCCTGCCGTGGCCGCATGACACAACCGGCCAGATAAGCCGGAGAGCGCGATGA
>NZ_JBMDKJ010000077.1:0-669 GCF_057809655.1 Niveispirillum sp. FG148 | reverse complement strand
GCCCGTCGGCCTTTCCGCAAAGCGGCATGAGACCCCCAGGTTTGAGACGGTCTCAGCGTGGTTTTTCGCCCCTTCTATGTCGTGACCCCATATAGGCCAGCGTGCTCTCCGATGACACAAATTTCAGATGCATCAGCCGGCTGGTCGCGTCATCCACGAAAACCAGCAAGGTGCAGGCCGGCCCCCGATCCTCCAGCCACGGATGCTCGCTGCCATCAATCTGCACCAACTCGCCCACATGCTCCCGCCGGGGACGGGGCTGATGCACCGCCGCCAGATGGGCCCGCCGACTGGTCCACAGACCCGCCGCCACCATCCAGCACCGCAACGTCTCCCGACCAACCTTCAACCCATGCAAGGCCGCCAGTTTCTCCGCCGCCAGCGTCGGGCCGAAATCCGCGTAACGCTCCCGCACCAGCCCCAGAACACGATCCCGCTCCGCCGCCGGATGCCGATGGTTCCCAGTACGCCCACGCCGCCGCGACGCCAACCCCGCCGCCCCTGAAGCCCGGAACCGCGCCAGCAGTCGGAATACCTGCCGGCGCGTCCGACCCAGCAAAGCTGCCGCACCCGACACCGTCCGGTAACCGCCGGCAACCTCGGCCAAAACCTCAACCCGCGTCAGCTCCTGTGCGCTCATCATCACAAGCACCATCACGCCCTCCAATA
>NZ_JBMDKJ010000076.1:0-729 GCF_057809655.1 Niveispirillum sp. FG148 | reverse complement strand
CTGTCATGGGTGCCGGTATCCAGCCAGGCATAGCCGCGGCCCATGCGCTCCACCGCCAGCTTGCCCTGCTGAAGATAGACATTGTTGACGTCCGTGATCTCCAGTTCGCCGCGCGGTGACGGCTTGATGGCGGCGGCGATGTCCAGGACGCTGTTGTCGTAGAAATAGAGGCCGGTGACGGCATAGTTCGACTTCGGTGCCCGGGGCTTTTCCTCAATCGTCAGGGCATGGCCCTGGCTGTCGAAGCTGACCACGCCATAGCGTTCCGGATCATTGACATGATAGGCGAAAACGGTCGCCCCCTCTGTCCGGGAATGGGCGCTGGCCAGCAGCCGCTCGAACCCGCCGCCATAGAAGATGTTATCACCCAGCACCAGGGCGGCACTGTCATTGCCGACGAAACCCCGCCCGATGATGAAGGCCTGGGCCAGCCCGTCGGGGCTGGGCTGCACGGCATAGGACAGGTTGAGACCCCATTGCGAGCCGTCGCCCAGCAGGTGGCTGAACTGCGGCAGGTCGTGCGGGGTGGAAATGACCAGGATGTCGGTGATCCCCGCCAGCATCAGCGCCGACAGGGGATAATAGATCATCGGCTTGTCATAGACGGGCAGCAGCTGCTTGGACACGCCCAGGGTGATGGGATAGAGCCTGGTGCCGGAGCCGCCGGCCAGGATGATGCCCTTGCGCTTAGCCATTCTTCTTGCCCTCTCCCCGGCGCTTGTGGGCTTC
>NZ_JBMDKJ010000075.1:0-849 GCF_057809655.1 Niveispirillum sp. FG148 | reverse complement strand
AGCCCGATGCCATCGTGCATCTGGCCGCCGAAAGCCATGTCGACCGGTCCATCGATGGGCCGGATGCCTTCATCCAGACCAATGTGGTGGGCACGGGCGTGCTGCTGTCGGCGGCCCGCGATTACTGGCAGGGGCTGACCGGCGACAAGGCCGCGCAGTTCCGCTTCCACCATGTTTCGACCGACGAAGTGTTCGGGTCCCTGGGCGAAGAAGGCTTCTTCACCGAGACCACGCCCTACGCACCGCGCTCGCCCTATTCCGCGTCGAAGGCATCCAGCGACCATCTGGTCGACGCCTGGCACCATACCTATGGGCTGCCCGTCGTTCTGACCAACTGTTCCAACAATTACGGCCCCTATCACTTCCCGGAAAAGCTGATCCCGCTGGTCATCCTGAACGCGCTGGAACGCCGCCCCCTGCCCGTTTACGGCAAGGGTGACAATGTGCGCGACTGGCTGTTCGTCGAAGATCACGCCCGCGCCCTGTGGGAGGTGCTGACCCGCGGCCCCGTGGGCGAACGGTTCAATATCGGCGGCAATAACGAGAAGACCAACCTGGAGGTCGTGGAGCGCATCTGCGACATCCTGGATACGCTGCGCCCCGGCCCCGGCAGCCGCCGCGACCTGATCACCTTCGTGAAGGACCGGCCGGGACACGACCACCGCTACGCCATCGACGCCGCCAGGATCCGCCGCGAGCTGGGCTGGGAGCCGAAGGAAAGCTTCGAGACGGGGCTGGAGCGCACGGTGCGCTGGTACCTGGATAATGAATGGTGGTGGGGGCCCTTGCGGGAAGAAGCCCACAAGCGCCGGGGAGAGGGCAAGAAGAATGGCTAAGCGCAAGGGCATC
>NZ_JBMDKJ010000074.1:0-890 GCF_057809655.1 Niveispirillum sp. FG148 | reverse complement strand
CAGGACGGCAATGACACGCTGTCCGGCGGCTTTGGCAATGACAGCCTGGATGGCGGGTCGGGCTATGACAATCTGTCCGGCGAGGGTGGCAATGACACACTGGCCGGCGGGGACAGCGATGATTATTTGTGGGATTTCAGTGGCAACAACCTGCTGCTGGGCGGGTCTGGCAGTGATTACATAGAAGGTGCCGGGACCCTTCAGGGGGATGTCGGCAATGACACTCTCAGGGGCAGCAGCGGCAACGACACCCTGATCGGTGGCGACGGCAACGACATCCTCACCGGTGCTCCCGGGACCGATCTGCTGGAAGGGGGCGGCGGCAATGATCAACTATATGGCGATTATAGCTGGGATAATTATGCCGACTCTTTGAACACCCTGCGGGGTGGCGATGGCGACGACCTGTTATGGGCTTCCAGAAGCGATCTGGCGGAAGGCGGGGCCGGCAACGACACGGTCCACATTCTGGGTACCGGGGTCACGGTCGATGCCGGGGCCGGCAACGACATCATCTTCCTGACGAGGACGACCGCCACCATCACCGGCGGCGGCGGACAGGACAGGTACGCCCTGGAGTCGGGGATCGGCAATTATTCCGCGTCCACCCCCACCCTGGTCACCGACTTCACCGCCGGGTCCGGCGGCGACATGGTCGACCTGAATGGCCTGCTGACGGAAATCACCGCCTATACCGGCGGCAACCCCTTCACCGCCGGCTTTGTGCAACTGTTGCAGACCGGCGCCGACACGCTGGTCATCTATGACCGCGACGGCACCGGTACGGGCTATGCCCCCACGGCCCTGCTGCGTTTGCAGAATGTCACCGCGACCAGCCTGACCACCGACAATTTCAGCCCCCCATACAGCCCCACGGGCGGCACAGCCGC
>NZ_JBMDKJ010000073.1:0-921 GCF_057809655.1 Niveispirillum sp. FG148 | reverse complement strand
GGAATTTCTATCACACGAGTTTCCGGGACCGGTTCGGGAACGACTACCGGGGCTACTACTGCATGACGGCCAACGCTATGGCCTGTCGCCGGCGGCGGCGGGGCCGGGTCAAGCTGTTGCGCTGCCCGGCCTTGCTGGCGCATGTGGTTGAGCGGTTGCAGGCCGGCTGGTCTCCCCAGCAGGTTTCGGGGCGGTTGAAGATCGAGCCGGAGCCGGTGGGCCGGATTTCGCACGAGAGCATCTACCGGCATGTTTACAGCCCCGAGGGCCATGAGGCGAAGCTGTATGCGCTGCTTGCCGTTGCCCGCCGACACCGCCGCCGTCAAAAGGGCCGCAAGCCGCGTAGCCCCGTGGTTCCGGCAGAGCGTTGGATTGAGGCGCGCCCGGCGGAGGTCGCCGACCGCAGCCAGTTTGGTCATTGGGAGGCCGATCTGGTGATCTTTGCGCGTAAGCATGGCAAGGCCAATGTCACCTCGCTGCAGGAACGGCAGACACGCTATCTGCTGTTGCTGGGCAATGACGATCGGCGCTCCGCCGGGGTGATGTCCCGTATCACCAATGCTTTGGCCCCCCTACCCGACCCGGCCCGGCGCAGCATCACCTTTGACCGAGGCACCGAGTTTGTCGGCGCCTGGCGGTCGTTACCGATGCCCAGTTGGTTCTGCGACCCGCATAGCCCCTGGCAGAAAGGCGGCATCGAGAATGCCAACGGGCGGGTCCGCCGCCGTTTGCCGCTCGACAGTCCGGTCGAGGATCGATCCTCGACCGGACTGTCGGCTATCGCCGCGCAGATGAACGCCACACCCCGCAAGTGCTTGGGCTGGCTGACACCGGAAGAGGTTTTTAGCGAAAGGCTGGCGGTTATCGAGCGAACAGGATAACAGGATGTTCAACCCCGTCGCACTTCAGCGTGAATCTGCC
>NZ_JBMDKJ010000072.1:0-1083 GCF_057809655.1 Niveispirillum sp. FG148 | reverse complement strand
CCTGAGCGGTGTCGCGGCATTGCCTGTCGGGATTGAAACGTGCATAAGGTCGTGGCGTCGGCGCGGCCGCCGGCGGCCGCCATGAAGTGCCCGGGGGCGAAGGGGACGGAAAGGGTCGCGACAGGCCGGCTTGCCAACGCCCAGGCCTTTGACAGGAAACGGACATATGTTCCCGCTTCTCCCCTTCGCCGGATAAATTGACATGCATGTGACAAGACTGGCCATCGAGGGCCTGGCGCTGTTGAAACCCGCCCGCTTCGGGGATCATCGCGGCTTCTTCAGTGAAACCTACAATCGACGCCGGTTTGCCGAGGCAACAGGCGTCGATGTGGAGTTCGTGCAGGACAACCATTCCCTGTCGCGCGATGCCGGCACGCTGCGCGGCCTGCATTTCCAGCGGCCGCCGTCGGCGCAGGGCAAGCTGGTGCGGGTGGTGCGCGGTGCCGTTCTGGATGTCGCCGTGGATCTGCGCCACGGGTCGCCCACCTTCGGCCGGCATGTGGCGGTGGAACTTTCGGCCGACAATGGCGAGCAGTTCTGGATTCCGGCCGGCTTTGCCCATGCCTTCTGCACGCTCGTCCCGGATACGGAATTCGTCTACAAGGTCACGGATTATTACAGCCCGGCCGATGATGGCGGCATCATCTGGAACGATCCCGATCTGGCGATCGAATGGCCCTTCCCGGCCGACCGGCTGACCCTGTCCGATAAGGACGGCAAGCTGCCGCGTCTGGCCGACCTGCCGCCCATTTTCTGATCCGCTATAGCGACCCATTGCTTTGAGAGCCCTGGCATGACCACGCTTTCCCCGAAACTGATCCTTGTCACCGGGGGTGCCGGTTTCATCGGCTCCGCCTTTATCCGCCATGTGGTGGGCGAGCGCGGATGCGCCGTCGTCAATATCGACAAGCTGACCTATGCCGCCAACCTGGAGAATGTCCGGGATGTGAAGGACAGCCCGCTTTATCATTTCGAACAGGCGGATATCTGCGACCGTCCGGCGATCGACGCCATCTTCGCCAAGTACCAGCCCGATGCCATCGTGCATCTGGCCGCCGAAAGCCATGTCGACCGGTCCATCGA
>NZ_JBMDKJ010000071.1:0-1207 GCF_057809655.1 Niveispirillum sp. FG148 | reverse complement strand
GAGACCGTCCCAAACCTGGGGGGAGGATGGTAAGTCGCTTCCGGACGGCGACGGTTGAGGGCACAATGAAGTGGCGGGTCATGGTCGAGGTGACGGGCGAGGACGGTGCGGTGACGCAGCATGTCATCTCTACAGGCGAGCGCGCGGAAGCCGGCCAGGCGGCGACGCTCGGGCTGAACCTGGGCGAAAGCAAGGTGACCCTGGCGGGCCTTCAGCGCGTTCTGGTCACGGCCCAGATCGACGCGCACTGTCGTCGCCGTCGCTCGTGCGGCCATTGCAAAGCGTTGCGTCCCCTCAAGGACCACCGCACCCGGACGCTGGTGTCGCTGTTCGGCACGATGGAGGTGCGCGCGCCTCGCTTCGGACCCTGCCGGTGCGGCGTGGCTTGTCGTCGGAGCCTGACCCCGGCGGCAGAGATGATGCCTGATCGCTGCACGCCCGATTACGAGCGCGTCCTGGCCGGCATGGGCAGCGCACTCCCCTATCGTCAGGCGCGGACGCTGCTGGCTGAGCTGCTGCCCCTGGATACGGCCCCCGCTGTGGAAACGGTCCGCCGGCGTACGCTCCAGGTCGGGGCTCGTCTGGAACGGGCAGCACTGGTCCCGCC
This sequence comes from Niveispirillum sp. FG148, assembly GCF_057809655.1. Classification (NCBI taxonomy): domain Bacteria; kingdom Pseudomonadati; phylum Pseudomonadota; class Alphaproteobacteria; order Rhodospirillales; family Azospirillaceae; genus Niveispirillum; species Niveispirillum sp. FG148. Next base: position 600 of record NZ_JBMDKJ010000071.1, on the reverse strand, counting down.
TGACGGAGAAGCACCGGCTTCGGCGCAGGCGATCACGCTGGCCATCGACGGCGGGCATGTGAAGTCGGTGCGAACCTACCAAATGCGCTCGTTCGAGGTGATAATCGCGCGGGTGGGCAACGAGGAGGGTCGAGACGTGGTCTTCAGCAGCATGCCGGCCGAGGCCGACCGCCAGGTGCGGCAACTCCAGCATGTTCTGCGCGGTCTGGGAGCAACGGCCACCACGCCGGTCACCATCCTGAGCGATGGCGCGGACGGCCCCCGCTCCCTTGCTGCGGCCGCCAGCATCGGGCCGGCACACCATGTCCTCGACTGGTTCCATCTGTCGATGCGAGTCCAGCATGTGGCGCAATCGGTGGCGGGCTGGGCTGCGGCGGTGCCGGACGACGCCGAGCGGACGGCGCGGCTGGCCGATGCTGTAACTCACATCCGATTGCGGCTCTGGCATGGCCAGACGGAGCGCGCGCTGGCTCTGGTCGGCGACACACTGGCCGACCTCGACACCTTGTCGAAAGCCGCCAACGACCGGCAGGCACGGAAGGTTGCCAAACTGCTGCAGGCCTTGGAAACGTATATCGTCGGGCAGCGTGACCTGATCAT
>NZ_JBMDKJ010000007.1:0-236532 GCF_057809655.1 Niveispirillum sp. FG148 | reverse complement strand
GATCCGCCGCCTGCGCATCCCTTCTCAACAGATTCACTTGTCAAAGATCCAGGGCACCCACGAAACGCGGACACCAGAGACACCCCACCGATCGGATCCAGTCCGACCAGAAAACCCCCGCCATGCGAAGAAGGGCATCTGTCGCGGCAACCTCAGCCACCGCCCGACCCAATCACCTAGACCGTCCGGCCACCGCCGTCAAGCCCAAATTCAGGGGTCAGTCAACCATCGCCGCCAGATCGCTCCAGCGCGTCGGTGAGGCGCTTTCTAATCGCTCCACCAAACCCTGTCAACCGCTTTTTTCAGATTTTTCTCAACACCGCCAAGGCACCGAAAACAACCAGAAGAAACGATCAACCATGTCGATAATCAATCCACATTCCTTAAAGAATGCTGAACAATCATCAACACAACGATGATTAACATAATCTCAACTTGTCAGACCAGAAACCCAGCCTAAGAACCTCGGATACTGGCCAAAACCACCATCCATCCCCCGCCAAGCCACAGAAGCTTCGCCACCAGCCCCAACGGGAGGCGCCGTATAGACCCACCACATCCCGCAACGCAACAACTATTTTCAATCAACCGCTCTTTCCCCTACGCCAATCCCAACTGTCGCAACTCGGCCAGAACATGCTCCGGCAAGGGCTCGTCCATTTGCCCGCCGCCCAGGTCGGCCGGCGCGTCCTCTGGCTTCAGATAGCGCCAGCCCTGGAACGGACGCTTGGGCATGGACACGGTCTCCGTCAGGTCGGGATCCATCAGCATGCGGCAATATTCCGTGCCGTCAACATCGCGAACCGCATCGAAGCCGATGAAGCGCTGTCGGCACTGCACGAAGCCCTTCACCACCCAATAGATGCAGCCGCCATCCAGCAGCTCCGCCGTTCGCGTCGGCGCCCGTTTCGTATAGGTGGGTACGACGGGCCGACCCTGCCAGGTGATCTGGTGGTCGCGGCGCCAGTCGCGCATGGATTGCAGGCTGTCGGCACCGACGGCCAGACGCAGAAGATGGATGGTCATGACAGATGCGCCCGAAGGATCAGAAGAGCTGGGCGTCTGATATGGACCGGGGCTCAGGCGCCGGCAAGCGGGTTGGATGCGCGGCAGCGGTTCTCGAAATCGCTGGAAATGAATTCGGGCTTCTTGAACAGGCCACGCAGCCACGCGGCCAGCATGCACAGCTCCTCCAGTTTCAGCACCTCGTCCAGGGTGCCGGAGGGAAAGCGAACCTCGAAACTTTCGGCGATGATCTCCAGCACCTCTTCCACCTGCTCAATGCCCAGGCCGCAATCGGTCTCCAGCACGGCGGTGCGGGTCAGTGTCTTTTCATCGACCCCATATTCATCCCGGATCAGTTTCACGATCCAGCGGAACATGTGCATCCAGTTCGAAACGCCTTCGATGGATCGACTCACGATCCCCGCTCCTGTCCTGTGAATGCCGGCCCGAAGGCATGCCCCCCGTAGGGGGTACGACGACCCGGGCGAACCATGGCACTATCCGCATAGAGCGTTAATCTTTTTTTGTCGCCCGAAAGGATAGTGCCCGCACGCGGCGCGGGGCGCCTATGTCTGCCCATCGGAGGCCCGGGTCATGCCGTGGTCGGTCTCGCGGTACAACGTCACCAGTTCATCCACGGCAGCCGAGGGCACCCCCAGCGATTCGAGCGCGCCGCGCGCCAGCACCAGGCTGCTTTCGAAGGTCTCGGGCACCACGGCCTCCACCCCATGCGCCAGCAGCGTCGCTGCATGGGCCCGATCACGGGCGCGGGCAAAGAGACGCAGGGAGGGCCAATGGTCGCGAAAGGCCGCAACCGTACGGGCCGCGGCCGCGGGATCATCCAGCGTGATGATGGCGGCCACGGCATGGTCCGCGCCCAGACGCTTCAGCGTCTCGTGGCGGGCGCTGTCCCCATAATGCACGGGAATGTCCGCCAACATGCTTTCCCGCACCAGGTCCGGATTCATGTCCAGCGCCACGTAGGGCACCTGCTGACGCGCCATCAGGGCGGCCACCGTCTGCCCCACCCGGCCGAAGCCGCAGATGATGACATGGTTGGTGACCTCCTCCGGCGCACCACCCTCTGTCACGCGGGCAACAGGCGGAGCGAAACGGCGGACCAGCTGGTCGGCCAGGGCCGGTAGGAACGGCGTGAAAGCAATGGAAAGACCGATGACGGCAGCCAGGGTCTGGCCCAGCGTGCTGTCGATCAGGTGTCCCGCCGTCGCCGTCCCCAAGATGACGAACGCGAATTCCCCCGCTTCGCCCAGCAACAGGCCGGAGCGGATGGCCACATCGCGCGGGGCACCGAAAAGGCGGGTCAGAAGATAGGCGACAAGAGCCTTCAGCAAAATCAGGGCGATGACGCCGACCAGTATCCAGTGCGCGCGATCCGCAATGGCGGCAAGGTCGAACCCCAGGCCGACGGACAGGAAGAACAGGCCCAGCAGCAGGCCCTTGAATGGCTGCATGTCCGATTCCGCCTGGTGGCGGAATTCCGTGCCGGCCAGCACCAGCCCGGCCAGGAAGGCGCCCAGCGCCGAGGACAGTCCCCCCAGCCCTGTCGCCCAGCCCGTACCCAGCACGATCAGCAAGGCTGTGGCGGTGAACAGTTCCGTGCTGCGGGTGGCAGCCACCAGCCGCAGCAGCGGACCCAGGGTGAACCGGCCCAGAAGCAGGATTGCCGCCACGGCCAGCACGGCCTTGCCAACGGCGATGGCCAGGGCCAGCGGGATCGATTGATCCTTCGGCCCCGACAGGGTAGTGGCCAGCAGCAGCAGCGGCACCACGGCCAAATCCTGCAACAGCAGCACGGCGAAGGTCACCCGTCCCGTCGGGGACGCCACCTGCCCGCGCTCGATCAACAGCTGCACGACGACAGCCGTTGAAGAGAGTGCCAGACCGCCGCCCAGCAGCAGCGCCACCATCAGCGGCGTGCCGAAGATCGCGGCAATGGCCGCCCCCAGCAGGCCACCGGTGAGAATGAATTGTGCCACCCCCAGGCCGAAGACCCACCGGCGCAGCGCCCGCAGACGATCAGCGGAGAGTTCCAGACCGATGAGGAACAGCAGGAAGACAACGCCCAGGTCGGCAACAGCCTGCACCTGTTCTTCCAGTGCCACGAGTTTCAGGCCGGACGGGCCCAGAATCAGGCCGCCGACCAGATAGCCAAGAACAGGGCTGATTCTCAGGCGATGCAGGAGTAGTATGCAGCTGACGGCGACGGACAGGAAAAGCAACGTCTCTTCCACAAGGGAGTAGCCATGCATGACGTGCTGAGCCCCTTCCACCACCGCCCTCCTCTCGCCACCGCGGCGGAACCATTCCGGTGGCGGACCGTTACCTCTGCGGAGGAAGATACGAGGTGAACTCCCCGGCAGGGTAGCTTTTTATAATTCTGTCATATCTGACAACGGAGGAAGCAATGCCCCATCCTGGTAAAGCAGCCGATCCGATGACCGAACGTGAATGGCAGCGCGCCCGGGACGAAATCACCCGTCGCAGCCATCCTGCCACCCGCCAGCGCCATGAGAATGCCGAAGGGGACGCGGATCTGCGCCAATGGGAGTGGCAGCGGCTGCGGCCGAACGACCATCTGCACCGCAAGGCCACGGTCGGCCGGGCCTGATACCGCGTTTCAAAGCGCTCAATGATCGGGGCGGCGTGCCTGTCCCGGTCACTGAGCGTGCCCCGTGCCCTGAAGGTTGATTTGCGGTCCGGCGCAGCGCCCCCCCCAGGGTGGCCGGGGTGACCGGGACAGGGCTGCCTTCATCGCATCGACGCCCGGGCCGTTCACAAAACCAAAGAGACCGATGCCCCCTGCCTCCCTTCAACGGCAGGGACAGGTGTGGATTGGTACCGTCGATCCTGTCAGTCCGGCCGGAAATACTGATCCTCGAAATCGGCCAGCATTTCCTTGGCATCATCCAGCAGAGCGCGGATGACGCGGCGGTCAGGCTCCGTACACAGGGTCTCGCTGATCGCCCGGCCCAACTGCCCCGACGCCTGCGCAAGCAACTTCACCGCCAATCGATCCTCCAGCTTCATCGCCGCCTCGTGTCGTGACCTTCGGCTCCATAAATAGTCCGGGATGAGATTTTTTTCGACATTGCTGTCGAAAGTCCCGACCCTGCTCCGTCAAGGGGTTCTGGATCGGCCATGCGCGCCGGTCCGCAACCGAATTCCTGGAGAATGACATGGCCAAGTTTATGCTGATCCTGCGTGAAGACCCCGCCACCTTCGCTGCTCTGTCGCCGGACGAGATGCAGGCCATCATCGACGAATACCGCCGGTGGGGCGAGAGGATCGGCCAGGCCGGAAAGCTGGCGGGCGGCGAAAAGCTGCGTGACGAGGGCGGCCGGCATGTGACGGCGCGATCCGGCACGCTGGTCACCACCGACGGCCCCTATGCCGAAGCCAAGGAAGTGATCGGGGGCTTCTTCATTGTCGACGCCGCCGACTATGCCGAAGCCGAGCATCTGGCCGCCGGTTGCCCGCATGTGCGCTTCGGCACCATCGAATTGCGGCAGGTCGACGACATGGGCGGCTGAGCCATGGACAGCGGGGAGACGGCGGCCGGGCCCCTGGTTGCCGGTCTTTTCCGGACGGAATTCGGGCGGCTGACGGCCCGGCTGGCCCGGCTGCTGGGGCCGGGCCGACTGGACGAGGCGGAGGAGATCGTGCAGTCGGCGCTGTCCAAGGCGCTGCATGTCTGGCCCCATGCCGGCATTCCCGACAATCCCGCCGGCTGGCTTTGGCGCACGGCCCGCAATGAAGCGGTGGACGGGTTGCGCCGCCGCCGCTTCACCGCCGATGTGGACATGGATGAACTGGCCCGATCCCTGGCGGGTGAACCTGGGCGGGGGGAGGCGCGCTTTGCCGCCGAATTGGCGGATGAGAAGCTGGGCCTGATTTTCGCTTGCTGTCATCCGCTGCTGTCGGTGGAGGCGCGTGTGGCCCTGACGCTGAAATCCGTCTGCGGGTTGGGCACGGGCGAGATTGCGCGTGCCTTCCTGCTGCCCGAGCCAACGCTTTCACAGCGGATCACGCGGGCGAAGGCCCGGTTGGCCGACGCGCGCGTGCCCTTCGTCATCCCGGCTGGCACGGCTCTGCCGGAACGGTTGGAAGCCGTGCTGATCACCCTTTATCTGATGTTCAATGAAGGGGTCGGCAGCACCGATGGCGATCGGCTGATCCGACCCGACCTGGTGTCGGACGCCCTGCATCTGGCGCGCGAACTGGCCAACCATCCCGTCGTGGGCCGGCCGGAGGCCAATGCCATGGCGGCCTTGACCTGCCTGACGGCGGCGCGCCTGCCGGCCCGGCTGGACAAGGACGGGTTGCCGGTGCTGCTGGCCCACCAGAACAGGGGCCGCTGGCACCGCGGGCTGATCGCCGCCGGCTTCCGCCACCTGAAAGCCAGCATGGCGGGGGCGACCGAGACGCGCTGGCACCTGGAAGCGGCCATCGCCGCCGCCCACGCCATGGCGCCGACCTGGGATGCCACCGACTGGCCACAAATTGTCGGGCTGTATGATCGCCTGGTCCTGCTGGCGCCCGGCCCTGTGACCTGGCTCAACCGGGCCGTGGCGCTGGCCGAACGGGACGGGCCAGCCGCAGGTCTTGCGGCGTTGGCCGCTCTGGAAGGTGACCCGCTGATGGCCCGCTTTCCCCTTTACGCTGCCACCCGTTCCGCCTTTCTGGAACGGCTGGGCGATCGGGCGCAGGCGCTGGAGTTACTCCGCCTGGCGCTGGACCTGGCCGATCGGGTGGGGATCAGTCAACCCGATCGGCTATTGCTGACGCACAGAATGGAAAAGCTGGCCGAATAATGTTGCGCGTGCAGCGCAACATCGCGTTCCCTTGTGGATGCGGGGCAGACGATGTCGGGATGCTGTATATCGGCCCGTCCGCCCGGTCACGTTCCCTCAGGCGTCGGGCGGGCGCATCCGTGCCCAAGGCTTGCGGCGCATGAGCGCCGGACCGGTCATTACCGGTCCGAGACGGTCAGTAGAGGACCGTTGGCAACCAGCAAGGGGAGGACCGCATCCATGCATGTCTCTGCCATTCTGAAGAACAAGAGCGCCACCATCATCACGACCCGGCCCGACGAGAACGTCGCCACCGTCGCTCATATCCTGCATGCCAACCGGATCGGCGCCATCCTGGTGCTGAATGAGACGGGAGGCATTGCCGGCATCCTGTCGGAACGCGATATCGTCCGCGGTCTTGCCCTGCATGGGGCCAGTGTCATGGACAAGCCGGTATCGGCATTGATGACGGCGAAGGTGGTGTCCTGCACGCCCACCGATACGGTCGCGTCGGTGATGAGCCGCATGACAGAGGGCCGCTTCCGCCACATGCCCGTAGTGGAAGATGGCATCCTGGCTGGCGTCATCTCCATCGGCGACGTGGTGAAGTTCCGGCTGGCCGAATATACACATGAGGTGGAAAGCCTGCGGGACTACGTCTCCGGTCGCCTCTGACCCGTTGCCGTCATCCTGGTCGAGACAGCTTCCCCTGCCGGCAGGCAGGGGATTGTTGGCATGTGTGCGGGACGCCCCCGGGGGTGCCTGTGCCTATTCCCGGGCGATAATGCGATCCATCAGCAGATTGGCCCATCGCTGCGACGTGAAGGCCGCCTTCATGGCCGCCGGGTCGTATTCATGCTCAACCCAGCGGTAGAAGTCGTCGACGCTGCTGCCGCCGCTGGCAACAAAGCAATCGAAGAAATAGTCCAGGATGCCGGTCTTTGACTGGCGCAGATGCCCGAACCGCCAGGAGAGCTGCTGCTGTGCCTCCGCGATCGGCAGGCCCAGGGCCACAAACTGGTAAAGCACGCTCATGAAGCCGACACGGTCGGCCCCCGCCTTGCAATGCATGACGGCGGGTCCCGGCAGGCGCGCCCACAATTGGCGGGCCGCGAACAGATCTTCCTTGCGGGGCACATCGCGGGAACGGACGGGGAAATCGATCAGTTCTATGCCCAGTTTCGCGCAGGCCCGCACCTCGAAGAAATAGGACCCGCATCCAGGCCGGCGTCCGCGCAGGTTGATGATCGTCCGCACGCCCAGGCGTGCCAGGGCCTCCACCTGTCCGGGCGTCGGCTGCGCACAGCGGTACATATCCGGCCCGATGCGGTGCAGGTTGCGGTAGGCCATGCGGATGAAGCTATGGTCCTTGAACAGGCTGTTGAGCCAGCGCCCCGCCAGATCCAGCGGTCGCTGGGTGCGCGCCCATTCAGGCACGACGCCGGGAACCAGCGGCTGACGGGTTTCCTCGTACTGCATCCCTGATCTCTTCCCCTGTCGGGCCCCTGCGGGCGTCATGTGCGTCCCGACATCCGAATTCATACGATACCGCGCCAAAGGCGGGCGAGTGCAAAATACCCGCTTTTGGTTATGTTTCCTTGACGTCATGGCAGCCCCGGCACCGCACTATGCCATTCGGCTATACACCGGCGATTTTCAGCCCGGATGGCGCGCGGGGCGAGGGACGGGACCGGCGCCACCAGCGGTGCCGTACACAGACGACGCCACGGACAGGTTGAGCGACGTTCAACCCCTGAGACCTCCGCAGTCCGCCACCGGATTTTGGCCGCATATGCCCCCTTGCCATGCGCAGCCAACAAGCCTAGGGTCGCCACGCCCAATGTGCAGAGGGGTTGATTTCCGTGGTTCGTAGCCTGTCTCTTTCCTTTCCGCGTGGTTTGACGCACGCCTTGCTGGCCGGCGCCGCCGCGCTGTGCCTGACCGGCGCCGCCGCCGCCCAGTCCAGCAACCAGCAGCAGGCCCCCGCCGGTGGCGGTCTGATCCTGCCCGGCGCGGTGCAGAACCCGCAGCAGGGCAGCAGTCCGGCGGCCGGGACCATCGGCGGCCCCGCTGCCGGCACAATCGGACAGCAGGCACCGGCTGCGGCCGCGCCGACGGCCGGCACCGTGGGCGCCGCCGCGCAGGGCCAGGTCGCCAAGCCCGCCGCGGCCCCGGCGGCACCGCCGAAGCCGGCCAAACCCGCCGCCCCGCGCGGCGAATGGCAGGTGGGTCCGCAGGTTTTCACCGATGGCAGCTTCAAGATGTGCGCCGCGTCGGTGGAATTCGACAATAACCTGCACCTGCTGTTGCTGAAAAACCCGCAGAAGCGCGTGCAGCTGGTGCTGGGCATTCCCGGCGCGCAGATGCCGACGGGTCAGCGGACCGCTGTCAAACTATCCATCGACAGCAAGCTGACGCGCGAATTGGGCGCCATCGTCAGCCAGCCCAACGCCCTTGCCATTGGCCTGGGCGATGATGCCGACGTGCTGAAGGGTCTGACGACCGGCAGTGTCATGACCATCGAGGTGCCGGGCGATGTCGCCGCCTTCCAGTTGAAGGGCACGACCAAGGCCATGAACGACCTGACGACCTGCGTCGATCAGGGCGTGGCCGGCACCCTGAAGCTGCCCGCCCCGACAGAACCCGCCATCGCCCCGTCGCTGGCCAAGCTGTTGGTCGATGCGGGCCTGTCGAACGCGCGCGCCATCCCGGTGGACAAGATCCCGCCACAGCAGCGCCCCGGCGACTACGCCTGGCAGATTGGCGACAAGGTTCTGGGTGCGGTCCGCAGTTTCCCCCTGGGCGACAGCGCCGGCGACTTCACCAAGGTCAGCGACAGCTATCTGGAACAGCTGAAGAAGAGCTGCGAAGGCACGTTCACGCCCGCCATCGGCGCGATCGAGAAGCTGCCCGCCTATCAGCTGCGCTCCGGCTCCGTGAACTGCGATGCCGCCGGCAACAAGATTCACGTCGCCGTCATCATGCAACTGATCGAACTGCCCAAGCAGCAGGGGCAGGCGCAGCAGATCCGCGTGCTGAACGTGTTCTCCCACGAAAGCACCGATGCGGAGAAGGCGCAGGCCGACGCCGCGTCAACCGGGATCATCAAGGTCCTGAAGGACAAGGGCAAGGAACCGCTGACCATGCCGACCGGCGCACCCGGTGGCGCGGCTCCGGCGCCGGCTCCCACCGGGGCCAAGCAGCCTTAATCCCCCCTTCAGCTTCGGGAAGGGTTCATTTCACGGCGAAGGGCCGGGTGCTTGGCACTCGGCCCTTTTTCGTTGCCATCGCGCAACGATCTTCCCTTTGGCTCCGTTCCCCCGCAACAAAGCGGACCTTCACCCCCTCAGCCATGTCGTCATGATGGGATCGAGCGGCCCTAAACTGGACTATCCTGTCTTATGACATCCGGCCGTCGTGATGCCAGTATCGGTCAATCGGGGAGAACGGCCATGAGGAAGATTGTTGCCGCCCACATGATCGCGGCCCTGCTGGGAACGGTGCCGGCCATGGCCGAAATGTCGCCGCCCCCACCGCCGGAGCCGATCTATGCCATTCCTACCCGCCCTGATCGCGCGGGCCGGGTACTGGCGCCCGTCGTGGTCGACGGATATGGTCCCGTGCGCTTCCTGGTCGATACCGGGTGCAGCGGCACGATGATCGGACGTGACATCGCCATGGCGCTGGGCTTCACCCCGCCCCCCAACGTGCCAGGCAACGCCGTTGCCGCCGATGTCACGGTTCAGAACAATATGATGCGCGTCCATGATGTGCTGGGTCCCGTGATCATGCCGACCATGAAGGTCGGGCGCATCGACATGGGGCGTTTCGTGGCGCAGGACATGGTGACACCGGTCCTTTCCTTCGGCGATCTGTCCGGGGCCGGCGGGGTCCTGGGAACCAACGCGCTGGCAGGCAAGCGTCTGTCGGTCAATTTCCGCCGCGATGAAATCCGCATCGAGAATTCCCGGCGCGGCGCCCCCACCGGCTATGACAGCGTGAAGGGCAATGTGCATCCGACGGGACTGGTCGTTGTGCCCGTGGAGATTGGCGGGGTCCGCGTCATGGCCATGGTCGATACCGGCGCTGAACGATCCATGTTCAACAGCGCTTTGCGGGATGCCTTGGCTGCACGCGGCCATCCGGCGAGCCTGATCGGCCGGATCGAGGTCATCAATCTGGCCGGAGAGACCAAGGTTGGAGAAGTGTTCCTGCTGCCGCGGGTCGAATTGGGGCCGCTGAATATCACCAATCTGGCAACGACCCTGGTGGACGCCCATGCCTTCGCGGCCATGGGCATGGAAAATCAGCCGGCCTTCATCCTGGGCATGGATATCCTGGGCATCAGTGACGGATTCGCGCTGGATTTCGGCACCGGGACCCTGCATCTACGGGTGCGGACGGAGGCGACGGGCGCACCGCCGGGCCCGTCCCGACTGAACCGCGTGGGGGCCTGGCGCGGGTCGTAACCACCAGGTGGGAATAAAATTCCGTGTCGGGGCCGTCACACATGGCGAGTGATTTATAGTCGACATCGCACCACCCTGGATGGGCGCATGACTCCTTCAAGCGTTTGCACTATGAAGAGGGGGTTCGGAGTTGATGTCATGAAGTCGCTGAAGTCTGCCCTAACCCTTCTCTGCATCGGCGTTTTTGTCGCTTCGGCCTCTGCGCAGGAAGCGACCTCCCCGGATTCGGATTTGTCGCAGGCCTATCTCCAGGGTCTGTCCGGCCGGTATGTGGGCGGAGCCGCCGGTAATGCCACTACATATGGCTTGGGTGCCGCGGGTGATTACAGCAATAACTGGCATCCGATGGAGAGCTTCCGGCTGGAGCTTGAATATGCCTATCGCGATCGCGATGCGGCGCTGCTGACCGCACCGTCCACGGATGGCGCCATCGGTACGCTGGGCAGCATGGCCAACGCCCGTTTCAACATGCGCGTGGCCGACTGGCTGATGCCCTATGTCGGTGTCGGCCTGGGCTGGACCCGGACGGAGGCGGAGCGGCTGGCCCTGGGTTATGCCGATTCGCGGGCGGAAGTGCTGACCTATCAGGGCGTGGTCGGTCTGTCGGTGCCTTTCAGTGACGGGCTTTCCTTCTTTGCCGATGGCCGTTTCCTGCGTGGGACCGAACCGGGCTTCACCGCCACGGACGATTTCGCCACCCATGGCACGGTGCAGACCTGGACGGCGCTGGCGGGCGTCCGCTTCACCTTCGGCAAGTAAACACGGCCTTTGGGCCCCTACCCTAATCCCGTTTGTCCCGATCACGTTCGGCCTTGCCACCTGCGGCGGGCAGCCCCCTGCCCTTTGCGATCGCCTGGCCGCCCAGCTTGGCCCGCACGGCATCGATTGCCCGTTCCACCTTGGCCCGCTGCTGCAGGCTGGGATCAGCCAGATCGGGCGGATCGGCATCCCGGGGATCGACAAGGTCATGGCAACCGATGCCCAGCAGGCGGAACCGCCGCCCGTCGCATTCGGCCTTCAGCAGGTCGCGCCCCGTCCGGAAGATGCGGTCGGCCAGTTGCGTCGGCGTCGACAGGCGCTGACTGCGGGTGATCAGCTTGAAATCGGGAGTTTTCAGCTTCAGTGTCACGGTCATGCCGGCATGACCGCCCGCCTTCATGCGCCGCGAGACCGTCTCCGCCAGCGGCCATAATTCCCGCTCCAGATCGGCCAGCGTCCACAGATCGCTGTTGAAGGTCGTTTCCGCCGACACGCTTTTCGTCGGGCTGTGCGGGGTGACGCGACGGTCATCCTCGCCCCGGCTGAAGGAATAGAGACGCATGCCCATGGTGCCGTAGCGCTGAACCAGGACCTTCATCTCCAGGTCCCGCAGTTGCCCGATGCTGCGCACCCCATCGGCCGCCAGCTTGGCAGCCAGGGCCTTGCCGACGCCCCAGATCATCCCCACGGGTTTGGGCGCCAGGAAGCCCAGCGTTTCCGCCCGGCCGATGGTGGCGAAACCACGCGGCTTGTCCAGGTCGGAGGCCAGCTTGGCCAGGAACTTGTTGTGCGACAGACCGATGGAGGCGGTGACGCCGATCTCCGTCTCGATCCGCCGCACCAGCCGAACCAGCGTGCGCGCCGGGCTCCCGCCATGCAGCAGCTCTGTGCCCGTCAGGTCCAGGAAAGCCTCGTCGATGGAAATCGGCTCCACCAGCGGAGTCGTTTCCTCCATCAGCGCCCGGACCTGCCGCCCGACCTGCACATATTTGCGCATGTCGGGTTTGATCACGATGGCGCCCGGGCAAAGCTCCAGCGCCTTGAACATCGGCATGGCGGAACGCACACCGTAAAGCCGGGCGATGTAGCAGCAGGCGGAAACCACGCCGCGATGCCCGCCGCCGACGATCACCGGCTGGTCGGCCAGTTCCGGCCGGTCACGTTTCTCGACGCTGGCGTAAAAGGCATCGCAGTCGATATGCGCGATGGACAGGTGGTGCAGTTCGGGATGGCTGACCATGCGCACGGAGCCGCAATCCCGGCAGCGCCGCGCCGACGGTTGGGGCAAGCCGCAATCGCGGCATAGCGCGCCCGCCGTTTCGGCGCCACCTTTACCGGGCTCTGCTTGTTCCTGCTGCATCATGGTTTATGGTAACGAATGGTTAAGGCTTGCTTCTGTCTAATGAATACACGGTGGCGCGGGGGCTGACGGGATCTAATCCCACCGCCGGTACCATGGGGCAAGAAGGCGTTCGACGTCGAGGCGGAGCGGTTGCGGATGTTACCGGACAAGGAACTTGGTGACGGCGCCAGCGCGCCCAGGCAGCGCTGCGTCCTGATCGTGGAGGATAATGAGCTGAACATGAAGCTCTTCCACGATCTGCTGGAAGCCCATGGCTATGCGACCTTGCAGACGAAGGACGGGATGGAGGCGCTGCGGCTGGCACGCAGCCACCGGCCTGACCTGATTCTGATGGATATTCAGCTTCCGGAGGTATCCGGACTTGAGGTTACCAAGTGGTTGAAGGAAGATGATGATCTGCGGACGATCCCCGTGGTCGCCGTGACCGCATTCGCGATGAAAGGCGACGAAGAGAAGATTCGCGAAGGTGGTTGCGAGGATTACATCGCCAAGCCGATCTCGGTGGCGAAGTTCCTGCAGACGGTGCAACGTTTCCTCTGAAAGCCTGGGACGACAAGCCCCGGGCCACCCTTGGGTAGAAAACAATGTCGGCTCGGGTCCTTGTCGTTGATGATGTGTTGCCCAACGTGAAACTCCTGGCGGCGAAGCTGACCCGGGAATATTTCGACGTTGTGACGGCCAATTCCGGCCCCGAAGCGCTGGAGCGAATCAAGGCGCAACACCCCGACATCGTTCTGCTGGACGTGATGATGCCCGGCATGGACGGGTTCGAGGTGTGCGAGAAAATCCGTGCCGACCCGGCCACCATGCACATCCCCGTCGTCATGGTCACCGCCCTTTCCGACGCGTCGGACCGCGTGCGGGGGCTGGAGGCGGGCGCCGATGACTTCCTGACCAAACCCGTCAACGACGTGGCCCTGTTCGCCCGCGTCCGTTCCCTGGTCCGTCTGAAAATGATGACGGACGAATGGCGCCTGCGCGAAAGCACGTCGGGCCAGCTGGGCATGCTGGTGTCAACAGACTCGGTTCACACCCAGACGGCCGAGGCCGCCCGTGTGCTGGTGGTGGAAGACAGCGCCATCGACCTGGACAAGATTACGGAAACGCTGGCCCGTGACCGGGACGAGGTGACGGACACCGACAGCTGCGCCGGCGGCCTGGAACTGGCCCTGGCGGAGGAATTCGAGCTGATCGTCATCTCGCTGACGCTGATGCGGGAGGACGGTTTGCGTCTCTGCTCCCAGCTTCGCAGCCATGAGAAGACGCGCCAGATTCCTGTGCTGCTGCTGGCTGACGAAACGGACATGGACCGGGTCGCCAAGGGGCTGGAGCTGGGGGCTAACGATTACCTGATCAAGCCCATCGACCGGAATGAGCTGTTGGCCCGAACCCGCACGCAGGTCCGGCGCAAGCGCTATCAGGACAAGCTGCGCGCCAATTATGAGGCCAGCCTGTCCATGGCCCTGACCGACAGCCTGACCGGCCTGTTCAACCGCCGCTATCTGTCGGCCCACCTGCCCCGCCTGCTGGACCGGTCGGGTGGCAACAACAAGCCCGTGTCGGCGCTGCTGTTTGACATCGACCATTTCAAGGTGGTGAACGACACCTGGGGCCATGGTGTCGGTGACGAAGTGCTGAAGGAAGTGGCGCAGCGCGCCAGCCGCAATCTGCGCAATTTTGACCTTGTCGCCCGGCTGGGTGGCGAGGAATTCGTCGTCATCATGCCCGACACCGACGGCAGCCAGGCTATGGCCGTGGCTGAACGCCTGCGCCGCCGCATTGCCGAGGAAGCGTTCGCGGTAACCGCACCCGTGGGCAAGATCGACGTGACCATCAGCATCGGTGTGGCTGTGGCCGACGGCAGTCTGGATGCGGATGGAAAGCCGGAGTCGGGCGACGCGCTGCTGCGCCGCGCCGATACGGCGCTGTATCAGGCCAAACGCAGCGGCCGTAACCGCGTGGTTGCCGACGGCACGCCGGAATAGCCAGGAATGTGATGCGGGGGGCCGGAGAAGCGGTAATGGTCGCTTCTCCGGCTTTCTTATACTGGGCCCTATGCCCCTTGCCGCGCCAGGGCGGCGGCCCGCATGGCCGACAGGGTTGTGCGGGTGGTGATGACCTCCGGGTCCATGCGCAGTTCGATGATTGCGGCCTTGCCGCTGTCGATGGCTGCCTGGAAGGTTGGCGCGAAATCCTCCGTCCGCTCCACCACCGCCCCGAAGGCGCCATAGGCCCTCGCCAGGGCGGCGAAATCCGGGTTGGTCAGCGTGGTGGCGCTGACACGACCGGGGAAACGCTGCTCCTGATGCATGCGGATGGTGCCGTACATGCCATTGTTGAAGATCAGGGCAATCGGGGCCGCCCCGGCATGGACAGCGCTGGCCAGTTCCTGACCGGTCATCAGAAAGCCGCCATCCCCGGACATGGACAGGCACAGCCGTTCCGGGCAGGCCAGCTTGGCCGACAGGGCTGCCGGGAAGGCGTAACCCATGGCCCCATTGGCCGGCCCCAGCTGCCGCCCCGGCCGGCCGAAGCGCAGGAACCGGTGGCCCCAGCCGGAGAAATTGCCGGCATCATTGGTGATGATGGCATCTTCCGGCAGATTGTCCCGCAACCAGGTGAAGATCGCGCCCAGATCCAAGGCCCCCTGATAGGCGGCCGGGACCTGCCACGCCTGGTAGTCGGCCCGCGCCGCCGCCGTCCATTCCGACCACAGGCAATCGGCCGGGGCCGCAAGCGCGGCCAATGCGTGAACAGCACTGGCCGGTGTCGCCTGCACACCCAGATCCGGCTGATAGACACGGCCCAGTTCGTCGGCATCGGCATGGATATGGATCAGCGGCACAGCAAGGCGCGGCGGGGTCAGCAACTCATAACCCTGGGTCATGATCTCCCCCAGGCGCGTGCCGATGGCCAGGATCATGTCAGCCTGTCGCACGCGGGCAACCAGCGCCGGATTCGGCCCCGTGCCCAGGTCGCCGATATAGGACGGGCTGTCATTGTGCAGCACATCCTGGCGGCGGAAGGAACAGGCCACCGGCAGGTTCCAGGCTTCCACAAACCGGCGCAGGTCGGCGGACGCATCATCGTCCCAGAAGGCACCACCGACCAGGACCAGCGGCCGCTGCGCCGTGCGCAGCATGACGGCGATCTTGTCGGCCGTGTCGGCATCCAGGGTGGCGCCCGCGAAATCACCGACAACCGGGTCGGCCACGACGGCGCCTTCCCGCAGCATGTCCTCCGGCAGGGCCAGGACGACGGGGCCCGGCCGGCCGGCCGTAGCGATGCGGAAGGCCCGGGCCAGATATTCTGGAATACGCTCGGCACTGTCGATCTGGGCCGCCCATTTGGCGACGGGACCGAACATCTGGCGGTAATCGATCTCCTGGAACGCTTCCCGGTCCAGCTGGTCGCGCGCCACCTGCCCGACCAGAATCACCATCGGGCTGCTGTCCTGGAAAGCCGTATGAATGCCGATGGACGCGTTGCAGGCGCCGGGCCCGCGCGTCACCATCAGCACGCCGGGCCGCCCCGTCAGTTTGCCCCAGGCCTCTGCCATGAAGGCGGCCCCGCCCTCCTGCCGGCAGGTGATCAGGCGCAGGTCGGGCCGGTCGGCGGCCGCGTCCAGCACCTCCAGATAGCTTTCACCGGCGACGCAAAAGGCGGTATGCGCGCCCAGCGCCACCAGGCTGTCGACAAGGATACGCCCGCCGGTGCGGGTCTGGCTGTTCATGTATGGATGCTCCCCGTTTGTTCTTATGCTTTTCGCGATTGGGGGCCGGGTCCGGCCGGTCCCCATCACGGCATGCGGTTATAGCGGACAATGGCCTCGCTGCGATCGACCAGGATGATGGCATAGGGGCTGGTCAGTACCTGGGTCTTGATCAACTCGTCGGGCGGGTTGACTTCCCGGTATTCCACGACAAGCCGGTCGCGCTGTCCGTTGCGGCGTTCGGGCCGCAGCCGGATGATATCGACGGAATAGCCCGTCGTCGTCCGGGTGCCCAGGAAGACACCCAATGCCATCTGGTCCGGCGGCAGCTTGCCGGGCGGGGTGCGCCCCGCCATGTCCCATAGTGCCGCCCATTCGGCATCATTGCGCGCCACCAGGAAGGATTGCGATTGGGCACGGGCATTGTCGGCCCGCCACATGGCCCGTGCCGACAGCGGCGGCGGCGCGTCACCCGCCATGCCCGCCGTCCCTTCCGCCGTCTCTCCCGCCAGCCAGTCCCGCGCCCCACCGCAGCCCGGCAGCAGGGCAACTGCGCAAAGAGTCAGCGCCGTCAGCAGCGCGCGCCCCATCATCACGCCACGCCCCCTGGTCATGATCAGGCCGCCGCCGGCAACGCCGTTTCCACCAGCCGTGCCCAGTAGCTGGTGCCCAGCGGCAGGATCTCGTCATTGAAATCATAACGCGGATTGTGCAGCAGGCAGCCCAGCCCGGCCCCGCCCTGCCCGACCCAGACATAGCAGCCGGGCCGTTCCATCAGCATGAAGGCGAAATCCTCTGCCCCCATGCTGGGGCCGACATCGCTATGGACCTTGTCGGCACCGACCAGTTCCTGCGCCACCTTGGACGCCAGATCGGTCGGCAGGCCGGCGTGATTGACTGTGGGCGGATATCCACGGCGGTAGGTCAGGGTGGCGCTGGATCCGAAGGTGGCCGGCAGCGTCTCCACGATTCGGCGCAGGCCATCCTCAAGCTGCTGGCGCACCTCATGCGTCAGGGCACGCACCGTGCCGCGCATGATGACTTCCTGCGGGATGACGTTATAGGCGCTGCCCGCATGGATCTGCGTGACGGAGATGACGCCGGCTTCAATCGGGCTGACATTACGGCTGACGACGGTCTGGATGGCCGTCACCATGTGCGCGGCGATGACGACCGGATCGACGGCATGGTGCGGCAGGGCGGCGTGACCGCCCTTGCCAGCCACCTTGATCTCGAACTGGTCGGCGCCGGCCATGATCGGACCGGCCTTCACCACCATCTCGCCCGGCGCCAGGTCCGGCCAGTTGTGCATGCCGAAGACCATGTCGCAGGGGAAGCGGTCGAACAGCCCCTCCTCCACCATCCTGCGGCCACCGCCGGCCCCTTCCTCGGCCGGCTGGAAGATGAAATTCACCGTGCCGCTGAAATTGCGCGTCTCGGCCAGATAACGGGCGGCGCCCAGAAGCATGGTGGTGTGGCCGTCATGACCGCAGCCATGCATCTTGCCCGGCACCTTGCTGGCATGGGCAAAACTGTTGTCTTCATCCATGTTCAGCGCGTCCATGTCGGCGCGCAGGCCGATGGACTTGCCATTGGGACCGCTGTTCCCGTGCAGCACGCCGACCAGCCCGGTCCCGGCGATGCCGCGATGCACCTCGATCCCGAACGATGTCAGCTTTTCCGCCACGAAGTCGGACGTCTTGAACTCCTCGAACGCCGTTTCGGGATTCTCGTGGATGTGGTGCCGCCATGCGGTCATGTCGGCGTGGAAATCGGCAATACGGTTGATGATGGGCATGATCCCTGAAACTCCGGCAGGCGGCACCGGCCCCGGTCGCCCCTTGGCCCATGCCGCCTTGTTCACAAAACTGGTCGCAAGCGACGTTGCCGACACTCTATCGGCTAAGCCGCTGGCTGGGAACGTCCGAAACGTCCCAGGGCTTGAAAGATGACATTTTGATCAATGTTCATTTTGCGTGATGCCCATCACTGGCCCGCCGCGGACTGTTCGCCACAGTGCCGGCACGGAACCGGTGGGGCAACGGACCGTTTCCGCATTCAGAACCGGAGAGATCAACGATGAAAAACCGTTCCGTTGGAAATCTGCAGATGGCTACCGCCATCGCGGCCCTGCTTGCACTTGGCAGTCCCCTTGCCGCCTCCGCCCAGTTTGCCCGCCCTGATGACGGCTGGTACGTACGTCTGGGCACCATGGGCTTCATTGCCCCGGAATATGAGGGCTCGGACCATTACAAGGTCCGTCCCTTCCCCGATATCGAGATCACCTATGACAACCGTTTCTTCCTGTCGCGGCAGGGGCTGGGGGTCAATCTGGTCACCACTGATAATCTGACCCTGGGCGCCGCCATCGCCTTCGACGGCGGCCGCAAATCCAGCAAGGATGATGCGCTGACGGGCTTCCGTAATGTCGGAGACACGGCCATTGGCCGCGTCTTTGCCGAATATCGCATCGACCGCTGGATGCTGTCGGCGGACGTCAGCACCGACCTGTTGAGTGACGGGCACAAGGGCACGACGGCGACGTTGGGCGCCATGTACATGTTCAACCCGGTCGGTCGCACGGTTCTGCTGTTCGGCCCCAGCATCACCTGGGCCAGCGACGATTATATGAACTCCTATTTCAGCACGACCTCGGATCGGTTCGCGTCGACCAACCCGGCGGCGCTGGCCCGCTTCGGTTCCCGTACGGGGTTCAAGGCCAAGGGCGGGTTCAAGGATGCAGGATTGACGGCGATTGCCATCCATCCCCTGGATGACAACTGGTCGATCACCGGCTTCGGCAGCTATTCCCGCCTGTTGGGCGACGCCGCTGACAGCCCTATTGTGAAGGATAATGGCAGCCGCGACCAGTTCATGGGCGGCCTGGGCCTCTCCTACACCTTCTGAAAGTGAGACGGGGGCGGTCACCTGTCGGTGCCGCCCCCGTCGAACCACCAATGAAACGGACATCACGCCACAACAGGTTCGATCGGCAGAACCACGGTCACCTGCAGGCCCCCCTCCGGCCGGTTCGCCAGACGGATTTCGCCGCCATGGGCCCGGATCGCATCATTGGCAACCGACAGGCCCAGACCGGTACCGCCTGTATCGCGCGAACGCGAGGCTTCCAGGCGGAAGAAGGGGCGGAAGACATTCTCGAATTCCACCTCCGGAATGCCGGGCCCCTGATCTTCAATGGTGATGGTCACGTTCTCGCCCGTGATGGCCACCGCCACCGACGCCACCTGGCCATATTTGACTGCATTTTCCATCAGATTGCCCAGGGCGCGGCGCAGGGCCATGCGTCGGCCAGCGATATGGATGGGGAACGGGGCCGGCGCGACACCCACGGGCTTGCCCGCATCGCGCATATCCTCGCCCAACCGGGTCAGGATGGCGTTCAGTTCCAGCGGCTCGATCGCCTCCTTCGCCGCCTCGTCCCGCGCAAAGGCCAAGGTGGAGCCGATCATCGCCTCCATCTCCGCCAGATCTTCCAGCATCTTGTCACGCACGACATCATCATCGATGAATTCGGCGCGCAGGCGCAGGCGGGTCAGCGGCGTGCGCAGATCGTGGCTCACAGCCGCCAGCATGCGCGTGCGATCTTCGACAAAGGCACGCAGGCGCCGCTGCATCTTGTTGAAGGCGGCGGCGGCCAACCGCACCTCCCGTGGGCCCGCCTCGTCCAGCGACGGGGCGTTCATATCGATTCCCAGCCGGTTGGCCGCCGCCGCGAACCGGCGCAGGGGCCGCGTCGTGAAGCCCAGCACCCAGGCGGACAGCAGGATGGCCACGGCGGCCGACCCGCCCAGCGACGCCAGGAACCCCGGCTCGCGCAGCGCATCCGTGGCGGTGACCGGCGCATGGAACCGCATCCAGGTGCCATCCTTCAACTGTCGGGATACTTCGATGACGCTGGGTTCCGGCGGGGGCGGCACGGGCATGCCAAAGGGCGGGATGGATACGGCCGGCGACATTTCCGGCTTGCCCGGCGTCTTGGGCTGCTTTTCATAGACATCCAGCAGGACCTTGTGCCCGGCGCTGGTCCTGACGGTCAGTTCACGTTCCTTCAGGGAACGCAGGACGGCCAGGCGCACCTCGGTCGGCTGTTCCTCGATCGCCCCGGCAAAGCCCGCCAGGCAATTCGCCAACTGCCCGCCTTCCGCGTCGGCCACGGCCTCCGCCCGGTCCGACCGGTACAGGCCCAGCGCGATGGCCTGCGACAGAAGAATGCCACCGACCAGCACCGCGAAGATCGAATAGGACATGCGGTCGGTGAGCGCCTTCATGGTGCCTGCACCTCCGGCGAGAAGATATAGCCGCCGGACCGCACCGTCTTGATGATGGCGGGCTCGGCCGGGTCCACCTCGATCTTGCGGCGCAGGCGACTGATCTGCACATCAATCGACCGGTCGAACGGACCGGCGGAACGGCCGCGCGTGATCTCCAGCAGGTCATCGCGGCTCAGCACCCGGCGTGGGCGGGTAGCCAGCGCCACCAGCAATTCATATTCGCCGGCTGTCAACGTCACCTCTTCGCCCTTGGCGTCTGTCAGACGGCGCTGCGCCTGATCCAGGACGAACCCGGAAAACTGGATGGCGCCGGCTGTCACGGCGGCAGCCCCATTGGGCGTGGTCGCCCGGCGCAGCACGGCCTTGATGCGGGCCACCAGTTCACGCGGATTGAAGGGCTTGGGCAGATAGTCATCCGCCCCGATCTCCAGGCCCAGGATGCGGTCCGCATCCTCTCCCATGGCCGACAGCATGACAACCGGGGGGCCGCCCTCTGCCCGCACGGCGCGGCAGAGCGACAAGCCATCCTCGCCCGGCATCATCAGGTCGAGCACGATCAGGTCTATGTTGCGGTCGGCGAGGTAGCGACGCATCTCCTGCCCGTCCTTGGCTGCCGTCACACGGTAGCCATGGCGCGTCAGATAGCGCGTCAGCAGATCGCGGATTTCACGGTCGTCATCGACGACCAGGAGGTGGGTGCTGCTCTCGGTCATGTCACGGATCATAATCGATTAGCGGGCGGGGTGCCGACGCCCTTGTTGTTACCACAATGTAACGTTCCAGGGGGCCGGAAACAGAGTGTTTCACAACCCCCTGTTCCTCGTCATCGGCTGGCAATGCGCTGGTGTTGTGATGGCCATGTCGCCGGATGGAACCGGCTGCTGGAACAGAGATGAAGAGGAACCGCCATGCGTACCCTGATCGCTTTCGCCTTCGTGGCCGCCCTGGGTGTCACCGCGGCCCATGCTGATGACACCGCCCAGGTCGCCGCCAAGGAACCGGTCGCCGTGACCCGCACGGAGCCGGTGACCAAGGCCGAAGCCCGCGACATCGCCAAGGCGTGGATGAAGGAAAACAACTTGCGCATGGGCCGTGTCGGCGACATCCGCCCCAATGACGGTCGCTTCCTCGTGGAGATCCAATCCGCCGACGGCGTCCGCCTCACCACGCTGAAGATCGACGCCGCCACCGGGAAGGTTGGCGGCTGATCCATCACCCGAGATCATCGCCAGCAAGCCCCGTCGCTGGCGATGGTGGAGCGGCTTCCCCGGTTGTCCGGCCGCTCCTGGGACGGGCCGGCGGGCACATGGGCGACCCCATCACGCCCCGCCCGCCGGCACCACCCTTTTCCATCCGTTGAGGAATGGTCCGCATGAAACTCAGCCAAGGCCCCCTGCTTTCCCTGTTCGATGGCGGCGACAGCACGCCCCTGCAGCAGCGCCTGTTCGACCGGCTGCGCGGCGCCATCGTCAACGGTGCCATCCGCCCCGGTGAACGCCTGCCGTCCACCCGCACATTGGCGGCCGATCTGGGTGTGTCACGCAACACTGTGGTCGCGGCTGTCGACCGGCTGACGGCGGAAGGCTATCTGGAAGCCCGCATCGGGTCTGGCACGTTTGTCTGCCGGACGCTGCCCGACGACGCCATGGCCCCGGCCGTCCGCCTGGCCCCGGCATCACGCGCGGGCACTCCGGTGAAGACCGCGGCCGTGCCGGTGCCCGCCGCCGGTGCGGAACTGCTGCCGTTCGAGCCCTGCGCCCCCGCCTATGACCAGTTCGACATCGACACCTGGCGCCGACTGCTGGCCAAGCGCTGGCGCGATGCCGGCGGGCTGCTGCTGGGCCATGACACGGCTGGCGGCTGGATGGCGCTGCGTCGCGCCCTGGCGGGCCATTTGCAGACCAGCCGTGGTGTGTCCTGCGATCCCGAACAGATCATGATCCTGCCGGACCGCCGGTCGGGCCTGGAATTCGTCGCCACCCTGCTGCTGACGGCTGGCGATACCGTGTGGCTGGAGGAACCGGGCTGCGCCGTGCAGGCGCTGACCTTCGGTGGCCGCGGCTACAACGTCGCCCATGTGCCGGTCGATGCCGACGGCATGGACCCGGACCGGGGAGCCCGTCTGGCCCCCGATGCCCGGCTTGCCGTGGTCACGCCGGGCTGGCAGTTCCCGATGGGTGGCACCATGCCGCTGCGCCGCCGCATGGCCGTGCTGGCCTGGGCCCGCCGGAACGGTGCCTGGCTGCTGGAGGATGACCGGGACGGTGGCTACCGCTACACCGGCCGGCCGCTGCCGGCCCTGCAGGGCCTGGACGAGAATGAGCGCGTCCTGCATCTGGGGGCATTGGACAATACGCTGGTCCCGGCCCTGCGCCTGGCCTGGCTGGTCGTCCCCTCCTCCCTTGTCGGGGCGGCCCAGGCCCTGCGTGCGCGCATGGATCTGCATGTGCCCCTGCCCGAGCAGATGGCCGTGCATGATTTCCTGGTGGAAGGCCATTATGCCAGCCATCTGCGCCGAACGCGCCGGCTTTACGCCGAACGCCAGCAGGCACTGCTGTTCGCGGCCGAACGCCACTGGTCAGGTGCCATCAGTCTGGAGGCGGCCGGCAGCGGCCTGCATCTGATCGGGCGGCTGTCAGCCAATATCGGTGTGGATGATGCCACGCTGTCGGCCCTTGCCGTTCAGTCCCGCATCGCCCTGCCCGCCATTTCCGCTTATCGCCGTACGGCTGGCCCGTCCGGCGATCCCGGGGCCGTCGTGCTGGGATACGCCGCCTTCACGCCGGAACGGCTGGCGCGCGCCGCCGAACGGCTGGCCAGCGTCATTGACCGGGCCCGCACGGCGCCGATGACGCGCGTTGGTGGTGCCCGGCGGATGATGCCGGCAGAGTAAGCATTTCCTGAACGCAGCGGATCGAAGGGTCGGAACAACCAGGTTCCGGCCCTTTCCAATTTCAGGCCACCTCTCCCACCACCCCGCCGACGATCAGCGACAGGGCATCAGGCGCGATGGGAAAAACCGTGTTGGGCGTACCAGCGGCGGCCCAGACGGTGGTGAAGTTGAACAGGTCGCGGTCGAAAAGAGTGATGGGCGGCACGGCATGGCCCAGCGGCGGCACACCGCCGATGGGATAGCCGGACTTCTGCCGGACGAAATCGGCATCCGCCTTGGCCAGCTTCTCCCCGCCCAAGGCCGGCCCCAGCACGCGGATCACCGTCGCTTCGTTCACTCGATTGACACCAGAGGCGACGACCAGCACGGGTCGGCCTGTGTCCCGCGTGCGGAACATGATCGATTTGGCGATCTGTGCCACGTCACAGCCGATGGCCGACGCTGCCTCCGCCGAGGTGCGGGTGGAGGCAGCGAATTCCAGCACATGGATGGGATGGCCCAGATCATTTAGCAGGTTCTGAATTTTCTGCGCGCTTGGACTAAGCGGTCCGGCCATCCCCCCGTCACTCCCCTTTTTAGACTTAGCCGGCCAGTTCGCGCGAACGGTTGGTGGCCGCCGCGATGGCCCGCGTCATCAGTTCATGCAGCCCGCCGGGCCCTTCCGTCATCAGGACATTCAGCGCCGCCTCGGTCGTGCCCTTGGGACTGGTGACATTGCGGCGGAGCTGCTCGGCCGACTCGTGGCTCTGGCGCAGCAGTTCCCCCGATCCCATCACGGTGGCACGGGCCAGTTGCATGGCGAGGTCGGCCGGCAGACCGGCGGCGATGCCGGCGCGGGCCATGGCCTCTACCAGCAGAAACACATAGGCCGGACCGCTGCCCGATACGGCCGTCACAGCATCCAGCAGCGATTCGTCCGCGACCCAGGTCACCTCACCCACTGCCGACAGCAGCGTGTGGGCCAGCTTCTTCTGCCCCTCGCTGACCTGGGCGTTGGGTACGGCCGCACTGATGCCGCGCCCCACGGCGGCGGGCGTATTGGGCATGGCGCGCACGATGGCAGCCTGCGCGCCCAGATATTTCTCGAAATAGGCAATGGGTTTGCCAGCGGCAATGGACAGGAACATCGACGCCCCGGCATAGCGGGCATAATGGGGCAGCGCCTGGTCCATCATCTGCGGCTTCACAGCCAGGATCACGGCATCGGGCGTGAAGTCGGTGGGAATGTCAGTGGCATCCTTCACCACCAGCACATCCGAAGGCAGGCCCCTGGGGGCGCCGAACGGTTCCACGACCACCACGGCGCCGGCAGCCCCCGCGGCCTTCCACCCGGACAGCATGGCGCCGCCCATCTTCCCGCATCCGACCAGCAGCAACTTCGCACTCATCCGGTGTTTCCCCCTGTTGACCGGCGGGGACGCGGGGATTGGTCCCCGGCGCTCGACCTTTGCCCGCCTGTTGATCAGGCCTCCCCCACCGTGTCCAGGATGGCGGCCGACACGGCTTCCGCCGGCGACTTGCCGCCCCAGATCACGAACTGGAAGGCCGGGTAGAAACGCTCGCATTCCGAGAGCGCGATGTCCATAAGGTCTTCCAACTGCTCCGCACTGGCGCCGCGCGCGCCGCGCAGCAGCGTAGTCTGGCGGAACATGGGCGTGGACTGTTCCAGACAGACGTCGAAATGGCCCAGCCACATCTTGGGATTGATCTCGCCCAGCAGTTCATTGACGGCCGATTTGCGGCCAGCCGGGACCTTCATGTCGAACTGACAGGAGAACTGCATGGCCGACACTTCCGTCTGCCACATGAAATACAAGCGGTATTCGCACCAGCGGCCATTGATCTCGACCACCATCTCGTCTTCGCTGACGCGGTCGAACGGCCATTCATTGGCCACCACCATCTCTTCCAGCATATCCAGCGGATTATGGGTCGACCCCTGCGTGTCGATCGAAAGTGCCGTCATGCTGTCCCCCTCTTCCCTAAAGCCCTGCCGCCGTGCCCGATCCCGCGGGGCGCGGTGGCGGACCACAAAAATCGGGGATCACCAGATATTGTGGCCCAGCCGGTATTGGAGCTACCAGAAACACGGTGCCAGCGCCCCTTCGCGCGTGCAACCGGATTCCGGCCCCAAACCGGAACGTGAAACGAAATCGTCCAATCCGCCCCCGACATCGGGGGCAGCCAAACCAGGGTGATCAGTCCTGGGAAGTACCGGAAAGCCGGGCTTCCAGGGCCGCCAGCTTCTCCTCCAGCGCTTCCTGGCGCGCACGGGCTTCTGCCGCCACCGCCTTCACCGCCTCGAACTCTTCCCGGCTGACCACATCCATCTGGGACAGCACGCGTTCGAACTGCTGGCGAATCTGCCCCTCGACCTCGCCGCGGATTCCCGACAGGGCACCCATGGCGCCGCTGGCAACGCGGGCGAGGTCATCGAAAAGCTTGTTTTCCACCTGCATGGCGGATCCCCTTTCAAAAAAGCGCCGCATTATGGGGATAGGCCCCATGCCTGTCCATGGCGTTGGTGGCGGGTCCGACCCGCGCCTTGCCGCCATGATCTCCCGCCCCTTATATAGGGCACGCCTGTCCCCGCCGGGGATGGCGCCCTTGATGGAATTTTGCATGCTGCTCGCCATCCCCTTCCCCGAACTGGACCCCGTGGCGCTGGCGCTGGGGCCCGTCTCCATCAAATGGTACGGGCTGGCCTATGCCGCCGGCATCGCCTTTGCGCTCTGGTACTGTTCGCGGCTGGCGCGCAACAGCGGGGTACGCCCCACCGTCGATGATCTGGGTGATTTCGTCGTCTGGGCGGCGGGGGGCATCCTCATCGGCGGACGACTGTTCTCCATCCTGTTCTACAATCTGGATACCTATATCGCTGATCCGTTGGAGATGTTCCGGGTCTGGCATGGCGGCATGTCCTTCCATGGCGGGCTGACGGGCGTCATCGTGGCCATCCTGGCTTTCTCCTGGCGGCGCGGCTTCTCACCCTTCGCATTGGGCGATCTGGTGGCCTGCGCCGCTCCCGTGGGGCTGTTCCTGGGCCGGTTGGCCAATTTCGTGAATGCCGAACTGTGGGGACGCCCGACCGATGTGCCCTGGGCCATGATCTTCCCCACCGATCCGGCCGGCCTGCCCCGTCATCCCAGTCAGCTTTATCAGGCAACGCTGGAAGGGGTGCTGCTGTTCTCCATCATTTTCTTCCTGGCCCGAGTCCCGGCCGTGCGCACGCGCACAGGCACGCTGTCGGGCATCTTCCTGATCGGCTATGCCATCGCCCGCATGATCGGTGAGTTCTTCCGCCAGCCCGATGCACAGCTGGGCTTTCTGGCCTTTGGCACGACCATGGGGCAGATCCTGTCGGTACCGATGCTGCTGGCCGGTGTCTGGATGGTGTTGCGGGCACCGTTCGGTACACCCGTTCCGGCGACCGATACTGTTCCGCAGCCGAAATGACCGCCGATCTGCAGCAGCTTCTGCTTCGACGTATCGCCCTGACGGGACCGATCAGCATCGCGTCCTTCATGGCCGACGCGTTGGGGCACCCACAGCATGGCTACTACATCACCCGCGACCCGCTGGGCGCGGAGGGCGATTTCACGACGGCACCGGAGATTTCCCAGATGTTCGGGGAAATGATCGGTGTCTGGCTGGCCGATTGCTGGATCAACCAGGGTCGCCCCGATCCAGTAAACTTGGTGGAGCTGGGTCCGGGACGCGGCACGCTGATGGCTGACGCCCTGCGCGCCACGGCACGGGTACCGGGTTTCCACGCCGCCATCCGTCTGCATCTGGTGGAAACCAGCCCCGCCCTGCGGGCACGCCAAGCCGCGGCCTTGCAGAGCTTCAGCCCTACCTGGCATGATCGTTTCGATGACGTACCGAATGGACCGACCCTGCTGGTCGCCAATGAGTTCTTCGACGCCCTGCCCATCCGGCAGTTCATCCGCACGCCCGCAGGATGGGCAGAGCGCAAGGTGGGACTGAACGCGCATGGGGAACTGGCCTTCACCTTCGATCCCGCCCCAGGTGGTGCCCTGCTGACCCCGCTGCATCTGGACCCGCGCATCGCCCCCGGAGCGATCGCGGAGACCTGCCCCGCCGGCATCGCCATCGCGGCGGAAATCGGGCGGCGCATGGCAGCCCATGGCGGGGCAGCACTGATTGTGGATTATGGTTATGACGGACCGGCCATCGGCGACACCTTGCAGGCCTTGCGCGCACACCAGCCCGTGCCCGTGCTGGATGGCCCCGGCACGGCCGACCTGACAGCGCATGTCGATTTCACGGCCCTGGCCCAAGCCGCCGTGAAGACCGGCGCCACCGCCCACCCCGGTGTGGGCTGCAGCTTGGAACAAGGGGCCTTGCTCGCGTCGCTGGGGATCGCCACGCGGGCAGCCGCCCTGGCGGCCCGTGCCACGCCGGCACAGCAGGCCGACATCCGGGCCGCCCTGGCCCGCCTGACGGAAGCGGGTGCCATGGGCCGCCTGTTTCGTGCCATCGCCATCACCGGTCCCGACACGCCCGCACCGGCCGGATTTTTTGTCCCCTCGGGAGAAAGCGCATGATCACCCTGGACCATCTCGCCGCACAGGACGGCGTGCGCCACGGCTTCTTCACCCGCAGCGATGGCGTCTCCACCGGCATTCTGGCCGCCATGAATTGCGGCTACGGGTCCAACGATGATCCGGCCAATGTCACGGCCAACCGGGCGCGGGCCATGTCGCTGCTGGGCATGCCGGCCAACGCCTTGACCACCATCTTTCAGATCCACAGCCCGGATGTCGTGACGGTCACCGACCCATTTCCACATTCGGCCGCACCCAAGGCCGATGCGCTGGTCACCGATCGGCCGGGCATTGCGCTGGGCATCCTGACGGCCGATTGCGTGCCGGTGCTGTTCCACGACCCGGCAGTGGGTGTCATCGGTGCCGCCCATGCTGGCTGGAAAGGGGCCGTGACCGGCGTGCTGGAGGCGACGCTGGACGCCATGGAGGCGCTGGGCGCCCGGCGCGACCGCACCCTGGCGGGCATCGGCCCCCATATCGGCTGGGACAGCTACGAGGTGGGGCCCGAATTCTGCGACCGGTTCCTGTCGATGGATGGGGATCATGACCGCTTGTTCCGTCCCTCGGCCCGTGCCGGCCACTGGATGTTCGATATTGGCGGCTTTGTGGATGGCCGCCTGCGCGCGGCCGGCGTGACCCAGATTGCTACAACGGGCCTGGACACGCTGGCGCGGGAGGACCTGTTCTTCAGCTATCGCCGGGCCTGCCTGCGCCAGGAACCCGATTACGGACGCGGCCTGTCGGCCATCTGTTTGGTCTGACCGCATCTGCGCCGCCGGACCATCCCGCTGGCACCCGATTTGCTGCTTTCCTCCCTGGACGCATCAATCCCGCTGCGTCGCGAGGGGGATATTGCATTCTGCATAGCCCCCTGCATCCGGGATATTGGAGATTGCGCAAGGCGTGCTTTTTATGTCACAGTACCGGCGAATCGGGCAAAATTTGCCCAGTTGACTCCGCATTCGCTCACACCGCGGATGCAAAGCTGCTCGTAAATGCAGTGAATCGCTAGTATTTTGTGGCTGAAGCGCCCTTGCCCGACAGGAGATGTCTCTCGTGGAGTCGTTTCTGCAAACCATGCGGAATCTCGGCACCCTGCGTCTCGCGGGGATCGGGGCCGCCGTGCTTGTCACCATCGGCGCCATCATCTTCTTTGCCGGGCAATGGTCGACGCCCAATATGTCGCTGCTTTACAGCGATCTGTCGCCGTCTGACGGCGGCGCCATCATCCAGCAGCTGGAAGCACAGCAGGTACCGTTCAAGGCCTCGCCCGACGGCACCCGCATCGAAGTGCCGGCAGAGCAGGTAGGCCGCCTGCGGATGATGCTGGCCCAGCAGGGCATCCCGTCCGGCGGCAGCGTCGGCAACGAGATTTTCAATCAGCCGGAAGGGCTGGGCACGACGGCCTTCATGCAGGGCATCCAGCAACTGCGCGCCAAGGAAGGCGAACTGGTCCGCTCGATCCAGACCCTCCAGCAGGTGCAGGCAGCCCGCGTGCATCTGGTCCTGCCCAAGCGTGAGCTGTTCGCGCGGCAGGCCCAGACCGCCACCGCGTCGGTCCTGCTGAAACTGAAGCCGGGCCATCCGCTGTCCAAGGAACAGGTGGCGGCCATCCAGCAGCTGGTATCCACCGCCGTGCCCCAGATGGAAGCGGCCAATGTCTCCATCCTGGATGACAAGGGCAATCTGCTGTCGCGCGGCCTGCGCCCCAATACACCGGAGGCTCTGGCCGCCAGTGCCGAGGAGCGGCGCCTGGCGCGCGAGCATGAGCTGACCCAGATCATTGAGGAATTGCTGGGGCGGTCCGTGGGCCATGGCAAGGTGCAGGCCCAGGTCTCCGTCGATATGGATTTCGACCGCATCACCACCAACAGCGAGATCTATGATCCCGAAGGTCAGGTGGTCCGTGGCACCCAGTCGGTGACGGAGAACGCGGAGAGCCAGAATAAGGACGGGGTCGACCCCGTTACCGTCGCCAACAACCTGCCCAACGCCGACGGCACGTCGTCCCTGGCCGGCGGTTCTTCGGAAAAGAAGAACCGGTCGGAAGAGACGGTGAATTACGAGATTTCCAAGACCACCAAGGTGCATGAGCGGGAGTCGGGTCAGGTTCGGCGCATGTCCGTCGCCGTGCTGGTCGATGGCACCTACACCACGGCGGAGGATGGCACCCGCACCTACAAGCCGCGTACCGATGCCGAACTGGCGCAGCTGCAGCGGCTGGTGCAGTCCGCCGTCGGCTTCGACGCCTCACGCGGGGACAGTGTGGAAGTGGTGTCGATGGAGTTCGTCCGTCCGGAAGACGAACTGGCCGCGATGGAAGAGACCATCTTCGGCATGCCCAAGGCCGACGTGATCCGCATCGCCGAGACGCTGATCCTGGCCATCGTCGCCATCCTGGTCATCCTGCTGGTGATCAAGCCGCTGGTGACCCGCGCCCTGGACCGTTCGCCGACGCTGGAGGAAGAGCCCGATCTGCTGTCGGACGGCAGCGGCATGCCGCAGCTGGCCGGCCCGGGCGGCGGCGCCCTGTCGCGCGAACTGGCGATGGAGGCCGCACAGGCCAACGAGGAACTGGAGCAGATGATCGACATCAACCGCGTCGATGGGCGCGTGCGCGCATCGTCGCTGCGCAAGGTCGGCGAGATCGTGGAAAAGCACCCCGAAGAGGCCGTGTCGATCATCCGCAACTGGCTCTACCAGGAAAACTGAGAAGGCGGCTGAGAGCGAAACCCCATGGCCACCATCCAGAAATTCCTGTTCGAGGAGGATTTCGAAGATCCGACCGCTCCCGGTGCGGCGAAACAACCCGTGGAACCGGAGCCGGAGGCCCCCCCGCCGCCGCCATCGCCCCCCCCTCCCCCGCCGCCGCCGACCTTCAGCCTGGAGGATCTGCAGCGGCAGGTGCAATTGGCCAAGGAGCAGGCGCGCAACCAGGCCCTGAACGAAGGGCGAGCCCAGGGCAAGGAACAGGCGGAAGTCGCGGCTCAGCAGGAAGTTTCGGCCGCACTGCGGGCGACGGAGACGGCGCTGAAGCAACTGCTGGCGGTACAGAACGCCGAAACGCAGGCCCGGCGGGACAATACGACACGACTGGTGCTGGCCATCATGCGCAAGCTGTGGCCCGGTCTGGTCGAACATCAGGGGCTGGCCGAGATCGAAGGCGTCATCGCCGCTTTCCTGGCCGAACTGGCGGAAGAACCAAAGCTGGTCTTCCGCGTCAACGAGCGTTGGTTTGACGAGTTGCGCGGCCGCATCGGCGACATGGCCATGCGTCATGGCTTTGGCGGGCAGGTCAATGTGTTGGCCGATCCGAAGCTGAGCGAGATGGACATCAAGGTGGATTGGGCCGCCGGTGGCGCCGAGCGTGAGGTCGGCAAGCTGTGGGCGGATATTGAACGGCTGGCCGGTGACGTGCTGGCCGATTTCCCCGGCGGGCCTGCCAAACTGGTGGCGGCTCCCCGACGGGAGGCAGCATTATGATGATGATGTTTGGCGGTCTGCCACCCATCCTCGGATATCCCGGAAACTGACATGGCGGCAAAGGAAGACATGTCACTCAACGACTTCGAAGGGGCCGGCAAGGGCGGTGGCAGCGCGGGCGGCAATGGCGGTGAGCTGGAGGCTTTGCCTGTCGTCAAGGACCTGGAATCCGTCTACGACATCCCGGTCCAGATCTCCGCCGTGCTGGGCAAAACCAACATGCAGGTCAGCACCCTGATGCGCCTGAACAAGGGTGCCGTGGTGGAGCTTGACCGCAAGGTGGGTGAAGCCATCGACATCTATGTCAATAACCGGCTGGTCGCCCGTGGCGAGGTCGTGGTCGTGGAAGATCGGCTGGGCGTGACCATGACCGAAATCATCAAGACCGAGCGGGCGTAAGACATGAACGACCGCATCCCCCAACGCAACCGGCCCTCACCCCCTTCCGCCCCACCGGCGGCAGCGGCGGCGTCGACGCCTGCACCGGCGGCCGCACAGACGGCACCGGTCGGCAAGCCGCCGCCCATGCCCCGTCTGCACCGGCGGCTGGATCTGGCGACGGTGCTGGGGCTGGGTTCCGGGCTGCTGTTGATCCTGGGCGCCCTGTTCATGGGCGGCAATGCGCGGTCCTTCATCGACATCCCGTCGGTCCTGATCGTGCTGGGTGGCACGGCGGCGATCACGACCATTTCCTTCTCCATGTCCGACATGCGGGCGGCGGCCACCGCCATGGGCCGCACCATGGTCGCCCATACGTCCGACCCGGGTGCGGCGGCCCAGACGGCCCTGTCGCTGGCCGAACATGCCCGGCGCAACGGCCCGCTGGCCCTGCAGCCCCTGTTGAAGGCCACGCGCGGCTGGCCGGTATTGAACCGCGCCATCGAACTGATCGTGGACGGCCTGCCCGCGGACGACGCCGAACGCATCCTGCGTACCGAAATCGAGGCGAATGTGGCGCGCGCCCGCACGGCATCGGCCGTGATGCGCCGCGCTGCGGAAGTATCGCCGGCCATGGGCCTGATCGGCACGCTGGTAGGTCTGGTGCAGATGCTGGGCAACCTGTCCGACCCGTCGACGGTGGGCCCAGCCATGGCGGTTGCCCTGATCACCACTTTCTACGGCGCCATCCTGGGTTCGATGGTCTTCTCGCCCCTGGCCGCCAAGATCGACCGCAATGCGGAGCGCGAGGCGATGATCGATGGGCTATATCTGCTGGCGGCCGGATCGGTGGCGCGGCAGGAAAATCCGCGCCGTCTGGAAGTCATGATCAACACCGTGTTGCCGCCCGAACTGCGGGTGACTGCCTATGAATAAGTCAAATCACATCCAAAACGACAGACCGGTGAGTGAGAGGGTAGAACGATGCGTCTTCTGATCGTTGGCACACTCGAAGGCTATATCAGCGCCGCCGGCAAGATCGCCCTGCAGAAGGGGGCGAAGGTCGCGCATACCGACAGTATCGATGGCGCCCTGGCGGCCCTGCGGGCGGGCCAGGGGGCCGATCTGGTAATGATCGACGTCAAGCTGGATGTGCGCGTCCTGGTCGACCAGTTGAAGAACGAGCGGTTCGCCGTGCCTGTCGTAGCCTGTGGCGTGGGCACCGATGCGCAGGCCGCCGTGAAGGCCATCCGGGCCGGTGCCAAGGAATATATCCCGCTGCCGCCGGACGCGAACCTGATCGCCGCCGTGCTGGAAGCTGTGGCGGAGGAAAGCCACGCCATCGTCAGCCGCGACCCGTCCATGGGCGCCACTCTGGCGCTTGCCGACCAGATCGCGCCCAGCGATGCGTCGGTCCTGATCACCGGTGAAAGCGGCACGGGTAAGGAGCTGATGGCCCGTTACCTGCACCGCAAGAGCCGCCGCTCTGGCGCACCCTTCGTGTCGGTCAATTGCGCGGCCATCCCGGAAAACCTGCTGGAAAGCGAACTGTTCGGGCATGAGAAGGGCGCCTTCACGGGCGCCGTGGCGCGCCGCATCGGCAAGTTCGAGGAAGCCAATGGCGGCACGCTGCTGCTGGACGAAATCTCGGAGATGGATCTGCGCCTGCAGGCCAAGCTGCTGCGCGCCATCCAGGAACGCATCATCGACCGCGTCGGCGGCAATACGCCGGTGAAGGTGGATATCCGTATCCTGGCGACCAGCAACCGCGACATGCTGTCGGAAGCCAAGGCCGGCCGGTTCCGTGAGGACTTGTATTTCCGCCTGAACGTGGTCAGCCTGAACCTGCCGCCGCTGCGCGAACGTCCGGCCGACATCGCCCTGCTGGCCCAGCATTTCGCTGCCAAATATTCCGAAGCCAACGGCCTGCCGCAGCGGACCGTGGGGCCGGCGGCGATGACGCTGCTGCAAGGCCATTACTGGCGCGGCAATGTGCGCGAGCTGGAAAATACCATGCATCGCGCCGTGCTGCTGTCACGCGGGACGGAAATCGGGACGGACGCCATCCTGCTGACAGGGGCGGAGCCGAGCTATGCGGCGCCAGCCCCCCAGCCGGCCCCGGCGGCTCCGCCACCGGCCGCGGTCCGGGCCGCAAGCTCCTATGGCAATGCCTCGGCCTATTCGCCACAACCCTACGCCCCCCAACCCTATCCGCCGCAACCGTCCCCGGTCATCCCCGTGGCCGAAGCCGGCGGCGCCTTCATCCCCACCAGCCCCCTGGCCCCCGCCGGGTCGGCCACCCAGGCCCTGGTCGGGCGCACCGTGGCGGATGTGGAACGCGACCTGATCATCGATACCCTTAAGCATACCTTGGGCAACCGTACCCATGCCGCCAATATCCTGGGTATCTCCATCCGTACATTGCGCAACAAGCTGAAGGAATACAGCGAAGGCGGCATCGCCGTTCCGCCGCCGGCAGGTGGCGTGGAAGACGATCGCGCCGTAGGCTGATCCGCCCGCGTCCCCCCTGAACCTGATGATCTGACCGACGAAAGCCAGAACCGCCCCCATGACCGACCAACCGCAAGGCAATATCAGTTCCGCTGGCGATGCGCTGCGCATCATTGGCCAGGCGCTGAAGCGCGGCGAGGTGGGCTTTGCGCTGGCCATCCTGACGATTGTCGTCGTCCTGATCCTGCCCTTGCCGACCTTCCTGCTGGACGTCGGCCTGACCATCTCCTTCGCCTTCTCCGTCCTGATCCTGATGGTGGTGCTGTCGATCCAGAAACCGCTGGAATTCAGCAGCTTCCCCACCATCCTGCTGGTCAGCACCATGCTGCGGCTGGCGCTGAACCTGGGCTCCACCCGCTTGATCCTGGGCCACGGGCATGAAGGACCAGCCGCCGCCGGCCACGTCATCGAGACGTTCGGTAAATTCATCATGGGCGGCAACTTCATCATCGGCGTCACGGTGTTCGGCATCCTGATGCTGGTGAATTTCAGCGTGATCACCAAGGGTTCGGGCCGTATCGCCGAAGTGGCCGCCCGCTTCACCCTGGACGCCATGCCCGGCAAGCAGATGGCCATCGACGCCGATCTGTCCTCGGGCCTGATCGACGAGGCGGAGGCCAAGAAGCGCCGCAAGGATCTGGAGGATGAAAGCCAGTTCTTCGGTGCCATGGACGGTGCGTCCAAGTTTGTGCGCGGCGACGCCGTGGCCGGTCTGGTCATCACCTTCCTGAATATCGCGGTCGGCATGGTCATCGGCATCGCCCAGAAGGACATGAGTTTCCTGAAGGCTGGCCAGACCTACACGCTGCTGACGGTGGGCGACGGTCTGGTGTCGCAGATCCCGGCCCTGCTGGTGTCGCTGGCCGCCGGTTTGATGGTGTCGAAATCGGGCTCCACCGGTTCCACCGACAAGGCCGTGTTCGGGCAGCTGACCTTCTACCCCACTGCCTTGGGCCTGACGGCCGCCGTGGTCATGGCGCTGGGCCTGCTGCCCGGCATGCCGAAAATATCTTTCGGGCTGCTGGCAATGGGGCTGGCCGCCGCCGCCTATTACCTGCCACGGTCGCGCCTGATGAAGGAGGCGATGGCGGCGGAGCAGGAGGAGCAGGCAGCCGCAGCGCCGACGCCCATCGCGGAGGAGCCGATTTCCACGGCGCTGGCCATTGATCTGGTGCGCCTGGAACTGGGCTATGGCCTGCTGTCGCTGATCAATTCGGAAGCCGGGCACCGGCTGACCGATCAGATCAAGGGCCTGCGCCGGCAATTAGCCGGCGAAATCGGCATCATCATGCCAGCCGTCCGCATTCAGGACAATTTGCAGCTGCCCCCCAACACCTACCTGATCCGCATTAAGGAGATCGAGGCCGGGCGGGGCGAGGTGCGGCCCAACATGCTGTTGTGCATGGACCCGCGCGGCGACCGCATCGGCCTGCCGGGCGAGGCGACGACGGAGCCGACATTCGGCCTGCCCGCCATGTGGATCGACGGCGCCTATCGCGAAGAGGCGCTGTTCAAGGGCTATACGGTTGTCGATCCGCCCACGGTCGTGACCACGCACCTGACGGAAGTGGTCAAGGACAATATGGGCGACCTGCTGTCCCATGCGGAAACGCAGAAGCTTCTGGACGAGATGGGCAAGGAGCACCAGAAGCTGGTGGCCGACGTCGTGCCCGCCCAGATCACCATCGGCGGGTTGCAGCGCGTGTTGCAGAACCTGCTGGGCGAGCGGGTATCGGTGCGCGATCTGCCCACCATCCTGGAAGGGGTGGCGGAGGCGACGGCCTATACCCGCAACATGACCCAGATCACCGAACATGTGCGCGCACGGCTGGCCCGTCAGATCTCCGACGCCAACACCAACGACATGGGCTTCATCCCCCTGGTCACCCTTTCACCCGAATGGGAACAGGCCTTCGCGGAAAGCATTGTCGGTGAAGGCGACGACAAGCAGTTGGCCATGGTGCCGTCGCGGCTGCAGCAGTTCATCACCGCCGTGCGCCAGTCATTCGAGAAGTTCGCCATGCAGGGAGAGGCACCGGTGATGCTGACCTCGCCCATGATCCGGCCGTTCGTCCGCTCCATCATCGAGCGTTTCCGCCCGGCCACCGTCGTGATGTCGCAGAATGAGATTCATCCGAAGGCCAAAATCAAGACTCTGGGCCAAATCTGATGGGGCCGCGTATAATGATCGGATGGCAAGGCACTGACAGGGGCTGGAGGGCCGGGAAGGCAGGGGCAGCATGCGTCTGAAATCGTTCCATGCACCGACCATGCAGGACGCCATGCGGCTGGTTCGCGAGGTGCTGGGCGATGACGCGATCATCGTCGCCACGCGCGAGGAGGAAGGCGTCGGCGTTCGTGTCACCGCGGCCATCGAGGAAGATGAGGGCATGCTGGCCACCCATGCCCCGGTGGCGGCCCCCAATCCCCTGCGCTTCCTGGAACCGCAGGGACCCGATCCGATCGACGTCGTCTCCGACGCGCTGCTGCGCCATGGCGTGCCGGCGGAGTTGAACCAGCGGCTGATGGACTCTATCGAGGATTTCGATACCCGTGACCCGCTGATGGCGCTGGCCGCCGCCCTGGACGCCGTCTTCACCTTTCAGCCGCTGCCCGATGGGCGCGCACCCCGCCCGATCATGCTGGTCGGACCTCCGGGTGGGGGGAAGACCCTGACCGTCGCCAAGCTGTGCGCCCGCTGCGCCCTGCAGAAGCGACCCGTCGGGGTCATTTCTACCGACACGATCCGCGCTGGCGGGATCGAGCAGTTGCAGGCCTTCACGCGCGTGCTGAAACTGCGCCTGATCACGGTGGAGGACCCGACGGCCCTGTCCGATGCGGTGGAGGTATCCCGGGGAATGGAGCAGGTGCTGGTCGACAGCGCCGGCCGCAACCCCTACAACGCACAGGACATGAAGGATCTGCGGGAATTCATCTCTGCCACGGAGATCGAGCCGGTGCTGGTGCTGCCCGCCGGGCTGGATGCGGTGGAGGCGGTGGAGATCGCCAAGTCCTTCCGCGCCGTCGGCGCCCGCCGGATGCTGGCAACGCGCATGGACATGGCCCGGCGTTACGGCAGCCTTCTGGCCGCCGCCGCCGAATCTGGCCTGGCTTTTGCAGATGTGAGTGCGACGACAAAAGTTGCCGACGGGCTGACCGCCCTGACGCCGACAATTTTGGCCAAGATGATGATGCCGGAACTGCAAGCCGATCAGCGGCGAGCCAAGCAAACGGGGACCCACGCATGACCGACCTGTCCGCGATGATGGCCGCCTCCGCCAATGTCACGCCGCTGCGCCAGCGCAATATCCTGGCGGTTGCCAGCGGCAAGGGTGGGGTCGGCAAGACCTTCTTCTCCATCAGCCTGACGCATGCGCTGAGCAAGCTGGGCCGCAAGACCCTGCTGTTCGACGGCGATCTGGGCCTGGCCAATGTCGATATCCAACTGGGACTGATGCCCAAGCGCGACCTGGGCCAGGTGATCGACGGCATGGTGACGCTGGCCGGTTCCACCACCCGCTACAGCGAAGGCGGGTTTGACATCATCGCTGGCCGGTCCGGTTCCGGCAGCCTGGCCAATCTGCCCCCGGCAAAATTGACCCAGCTGCGCAACGACCTGACCGATCTTGCCCGGTCCTACGACAATATCGTCATCGACCTGGGGGCCGGGGTGGATCGCAATGTCCGCACCTTCACGGCGCCCGCCGGCATCTCGCTGGTGGTGACGACGGACGAGCCGACCAGCATCACCGATGCCTACGCCTTCCTGAAACTCTCTTATCAGGCCAATCCCTCGGCCGATCTGCGCATCGTGGTCAACATGGCGCAGACCCGGCTGGAAGGGGAAAAGACCTATGAGACGCTGCTGGCCGCCTGCCGCAAGTTCCTGGGCAAAAGCCCGCAGCTGGCCGGCATCATCCGTCGCGACATGAAGGTACGGGAAAGCATCAAGACCCAGACGCCGCTTCTGGTCCGTTCCCCCACCTCCGACGCCGCCCATGACATCATGGCGCTGGCGCAGAAGCTGACCACCGGCTGACCGGTCCGGGGCGGGTGTCGCCATGTCCGCCCCCCTTCCACCCGGGATCAATGCCGGCGCGCCCGCTGCTCCCGCCCCCGCGGGCGGCGGCGGTGCGCCTGTTCCGCTGGGCGATGTCCTGATACGCGCGCTGCCGGAACGGCTGTCGGGCCTAGACCGCACCGTCAGCATCTCCGGCACGGTGGTCGCGCAGGAGGATGGCGCCGCCACAATCCGTACGGCGGCCGGCGATGTGACGGTGGAGACACCGGCCCCGCTGCCCACCGACCGGCCCGTCACCCTGCGTATCCCGCCGCAGGTGCCGGGCGCCCCGCCGCGGGCCCAGGCATCGGCCCCACCCGCCCCGCAGGCCCCGGCGCCTGCCACGGAAGGTCCGCAGCCGGCTGTGGCACCGGCCCCCACAGCCAGCCTGACGCCTCCGCCCCTTCCCAGCATCCAGCCTGGCGCCACCATCATCGCCATGGTGGTGGCGGCCATTCAGCCGCGCCCGCCCGCGCCACCGGCACCCGGCACGCCGGGCAGCACCGATGGGGACGATGTGCCGGCGGGACCGTCCGTGGCGGACGATGGCGCAACGGGATCGGCGCCAGCGCCCGGCCCGGCGCGCCCGGCAACCAGCCCCCCGGCCAGTTCCACGCTGCCAGCGACATCCCCGCCCGGCGGTGGGCAGCCTGCCGGCGGGCCGGACCCGCTGACAATCCTGCTGGGCGGCAGCGGCGGGGACGATTCCGCATCCACCGCCCCGGTGGCGGGGGCGACCTCCCGTCCATCACCCCCGGCGGAGGCCAAGACGTCCCCGGCCGACGGCGGCGAGCCTGCACGACCAGCCACACCGCCGCGACCGCCTGACCCGGCGGCGGATGCTGTCCGGCTGGCACGGCTGGCCCGCTACAATATCGCGACCGAGGCGCCCAGCAGCGGGCTGCTGTCATTGCAGGAATTCGGGTCCAAGCCGGCGTCCATGCCCCTGACAGAGGCGCGGCTGCGTGGAGGTAGCCCGCCAGCACCACCGACAGCACCACCCACAACCCCATCGGCCAGTTCGGCGCCCACCACGGCGCCCCCGCTCCCCCCCCGACCGGTACCATCCCCGCCGGCCGCCGCCCCGCCGGTCCCGGCCGGGGCAGCCCCACCCGCCGTCGATCCGGACGCGCTGATCATGGCGCGCCTGCGCGGTGGCGCACCGCCGTCACCGCCAACTGCCGCGCCCACGGTTCCAACGCCGCCGCCGGCACCCAGCCCATCCTCGCCCCAGATTGTTCCGGCCGATATGCCGGTGGAGGTGGCCCGCCTGCGCGGCACGGCACCGCAGGGCGGGGAACCGACCGCCCCGCCAACCGGACCCACCGCCCCACCGACCACGAACCCCAGCCATCCGGGAAAACCCCCGGCCGCGGCGGCGCCGTCCCCCGAACCGGCGATGCAGCTGACCCGTCTGCGCGAGGGGCAGACTGTATCGCCGCCGCCGACCGCCCCACCGACCATTCCCACGCCCGGCAGCCCGACGCCGCAACCCACGGTACCGCAGCAAACGCCGCCTTTGGTCCCGGCCACCGACGCGCCCGTGATACTGGCCCGCCTGCGTGAAGGGGCGCCCCCGGCCGCCCCCAGCGCCCCGCCGACGGTCGGCACCCCATCGGTGGAGCCGAAAACCCCGCCCGTCGCACCGCCTGTTCCGCACCGGCAGGGGGCCATGTCCGCCGCCCTCGCCGCACAGGAAGCGGCCCCGGCCACGCAGCTGGCACGGCTGCGCGATACCACACCTCCCGCCCCGGCCACGGCGCCGCCCACATCGCCGGCAGCGGCGCCCCCACCACGCCGTGAGGTCGCGCCGCCGGCAACGGTCCCGGCCATTTCCGCGCCGGCCAATTCGCCACCGGCACGCGTGGACGGTGGGCATTCACCCGCAGCAGCCCCCTCCCCATCCCCGGCGGCCACGGGACCGATGCCCCCAGCGGGACAGGACGGCCGGCCGCAGCAACCATCGGTATCGTCGCCTGCGTCGACGGTGCCGGCGACGCCGGACGACGCCTTGTTGCAGGCCCGGTTGCGCGATGGTCGACCGCCTGCCCCGGCGACAGCCCCCGCCACCATTCAGGCTCCGGCCGCACCGGGCCCCCGCCCAGCTGTACCGGCACCCCGGCAGCAGCCGGACAGCCCCGCTCAGTTCGCCCAGATGGACGCAGGAGAGCCGTCGGCAGAGGCGCGCGGCATGGCCGGTCAGCCCGCTTCCCGTGCCCCGGCGGATGCGCTGCCGGCGGGCCCCATCCCCGATCGCCCGACCCTGCCCCATGGTCAGCCCGTGCGCCTTCGGATCCTGGCTCTGGACGCCGCACCCGGCAACTCCAGCAGCCAGCAGACGGTGACCGGCACCCTGGTCGGCAGCACAGCGCAAGGCCATCCGGTGGTGACGACCCCGCTGGGCACCCTGGTCCTGCGGGCCAGAACGGACCTGCCGGCCGGCACGACATTGGCGTTGGCTGTGGATATACCGCCGACCCCGAAGGCCGCCATGCTGCCCCCGCTGGACCCGGCCCAGGGTCTGGATTGGCCCGTTCTGCGGGAAGTGATGGCGACCCTGGCCGCCGCCGATCCGGTACTGGCCAGGACCATCGCCGCCAGCATCCTGCCGCAGCCCAACAAGCGCCTGACCACCAACCTGACCTTCTTCCTGTCGGCGCTGCGTGGTGGCGATGCGACGGGCTGGCTGGGAGGACCGGCGGCGGAACTGCTGGAGTCGCGGGGGGGCTCCAAGCTGCTGGCGCAGCTGCGGGAGGATTTCCGCGCGGCCCAGCAGGCGGGAGCGGAACCCACGGCCGATGGCTGGCGCGCCATGCCCATCCCCTTCGGCACGCCCGAACAGCTCATGCGCGCGCAGCTGCATGTAAAGAATGCCGGTGATCAGGACAAGGACGACAGGACCGACGGGGAGAAGCAGGGGCCGGCAAAGCGCTTCCTTCTGGACCTGAATTTCTCGCGCATCGGGCCGATGCAGTTCGATGGCATGGTCCGGCCCGGCCGCTTTGATCTGATGGTCAGAACCCAGAACCTGCTGCCCGCAGAGGTGCGTCAGCAGATCGGCACCATCTTCCGCGACAGCCTGGAAACCGTCGGCTATTCGGGATCGATCGCCTTTCAAACCGGGGCGCATCAATGGGCGCGTGTCCAGTCTTCACCGCGCGGACCCGGCGTGCGCGCCTGACCAAGATGTCTCATGGCGCGCACGGGCGCATCTGTTCATAGTTGACGGCAATAAGAACAGTGCGGTGGGGGAACTTCATGGGCACGGGGGCGGATCGCGCGGATTGGCGGGAACACCCGCAGCGCGCGGCATTGAACGATGAATTGCACGCCCGGCCGCACATGCGCATCACGACGCCGGCCCGCCTGACCCATATCGCCCATCTGACGGGCGAGCTTGGGGCCGACCATGCGCATCTGGTGGAATTGTGCCGGACGGTCGGCCTGCCCCTGCCGGGGGACGAACTGCGACAGGTACAGTTGCTGGTCGATGGCCGCACGGTGAAATGGGAACGCCACACGGAATTCACCGCCATCACCGTTGCCGACATGGAAGGCGCCGATGCCACCGACTGGTCCGGGCTGTCCCCGCGTCTGGCCGACTGGGTGGCGCGGCTGCCGGGGCTGCGCCTGGTTGCCTGCCACCTGCGGCTGGAGCCGGATGGGGACCCACGGCATACACCGGAAAGCCTGGGCGCCATCTTCCCCCGCGGGGAATTGCTGGGCAGTGCCGTGGGTGGAGACGAAGCCCTGGTCTGGACCGACTTCCACCGGGGCAGCGACGGTTTCACCCGCCTGCTTGTCCGCAACAAATGCATGTCGGCGTCCCATGCCGGGCGCATCGTGCAGCGCCTGCTGGAGATCGAGACCTACCGCATGACGGCGCTGCTGGCCCTGCCCCTGGCGCGGGAAGCCGGGCCCGAGCTGGCGGCCCTGGAACACCGGCTGGAAGGCATCGTCGCCCGCACGGCGGCGGCCCGCGACATGGCGGAGGAACACGGGCTTCTGGACGCGCTGACCCGGCTGGCGGCGGAGGCCGAAACCCTGTCAGCCCGCTGCCGCTATCGGTTCGGCGCGACCCAGGCCTATGCCGAACTGCTGGAACGGCGGGTGGAAGAACTGCGGGAGGAGCGGATACCCGGTCTACAGCGGCTGGGTGTTTTCCTGGAACGCCGCTTCCGCCCTGCTGTCCGAACCTGTGAGGCGGTAGCCAGACGTCAGGCCGAACTGGCGGCCGGCATCAGCCGCGCCAGCAGCCTGCTGCGCACCCGCGTCGATGTGCAGCGCGCCGAACAGAATGCCGAAATCCTGAAAAGCCTGGAG
This sequence comes from Niveispirillum sp. FG148, assembly GCF_057809655.1. Taxonomy (NCBI): domain Bacteria; kingdom Pseudomonadati; phylum Pseudomonadota; class Alphaproteobacteria; order Rhodospirillales; family Azospirillaceae; genus Niveispirillum; species Niveispirillum sp. FG148. The sequence continues at coordinate 193,905 of NZ_JBMDKJ010000007.1, read as the reverse complement.
GCCCGCGCCCGCACCCAGCTGCGCATCCAGGAGGCGGTGGAAGGCCTGTCGGTCTTCGCCATCTCTTACTATCTGCTGGGGCTGGTGAAATATGTGGTGGAGGGGCTGCCGCATGTCGACGCCCTGCCGCCCAAGACCCTGATGACCGCCATCGCCGTGCCCACCATCATCGCCGCGGTCTGGATCGGCATCCGGCGGCTACGGCGGGCGGTGACGATGGGTGGTGCCGATTGAGTGGTGACACTCACCCGCCCACCGGCGGGTCGGCCGCCAGCCGCGCCAGGGGGACAAGGTCGGTCCAGCCATAGGCGCGTTCGGTCAGGCGCGCGCCAGCCACGCTGATCGGCTGTTCGGCCAGCAGATCGCCGCCAAGACGCTCATAGAAAAAGCGGGAAGGATTGTTGCGCAGGACCCAGACCACCGCCGCCCGCGTGCCGGCCGACAGCAGATGCTGGGCCATGGCCCCCAGCAGGCGGCGGCCCAGCCCCTGCCCCTGGACATGGTCCAGCAGATAAAGCGCATAGAATTCCCCGCCAAAGCCGGGCAGGTGCGTACGCTGGGGGCCGCAGGAACCAAAGCCGACCACCGTGCCTGTGCGATCCTGGGCCACAAAGGTGCGGCGGCCACGCGGCGACGCCCCCGTCAGCAGCCCACGCCAGCGCCGTTCGTGGACACTGGCCGACATGCCGATCAGGTATCGGTCAGGCAGGATGCCAGGATATGTGGCCCGCCAGCTTTCCACATGAACGGCGGCGATCCCCGCGGCATCGGCGGGTGTGGCAGGACGGATCAGGCTGGCATTCATGGCCCCCCTCCCGGCTGGTCGGCAACAGACCCATGCTGCCCCAGAACCGCGTCCTTGGCGAGCATGATTGACAAGTGCCCCGTCAACAGGCTGGATAGGCCCAACTAAAGCGAGACATTCATGGCAAATCCAATGGACGAAAGGCGCGCCGTCAGCGTCACCGTCACCGGGCGCGTTCAGGGCGTCTGGTATCGCGGCTGGACCGTGGAACAGGCCCGCGCCCGGCAGCTGGATGGCTGGGTGCGCAATCGCACCGATGGCAGCGTGGAAGCCGTATTTGCGGGCGGCAGCGCCGATGTGGATGCCATGCTGGACGCCTGCTGGCAGGGGCCGCCCTCGGCCATCGTCATCAATGTGAAAGTGGTGGAAACCACCGATCCGGGCGTCACCGGGTTCGAACAACGCCCGACGGCGTAGAGGGCTGGGCGGCAACGTCATCTCGTATCGACATAAACCCGCTTTTAAGAAGACTGGTGATTTGTTTTTTCTTATTCGCTACCATTCTTAAAGTTTACCGTGTTTAGGGGGCTGGAATGGCTGCGGTAGAATCAATTTCAGAAGTTTTTAAATCTGTTGGCCAACCTACAATCACTTATATTGAAAGAGATAGTGGTAAGCACGAGAACGCATTAAGGGCAGCAATTCAAGAAAAGGGACAGCTATGCCTCATTACAGGACCATCAAAAACGGGAAAATCCACCTTATACAGAAATGTATTGGGGGAAATTGACAAATCACCACTTGTTGTTCAATGCGACAGGGAGCTTACTTGCGCTGAAATATGGCGGAAGGCGCTGGAGTCGTTAGGGCACGAACAAACTACGCAGATACAAGAAAGGAAAAAGGCAACGGGACAGATTGAGGCAACCGGAAATGTCGAATCTTCGCTTCCACTCATAGGTGAAGCCAAATTAACCGGCAAGGCTGCTGGCTCAATTGACCGCGAAAAAACAGTTCAAAAAAATAGAACCATATCCACACCAAACCCAGATCATTTAGTCAAAATTCTCAAAGAAAGTAGATTTATTCTGGTAATTGAAGATTTTCATTATCTGAGCGATAATGAAAAAATACTGCTTTTCCAGCAGTGGAAGCGATTCGTTGATAATGAAATAACGGTAATTGTTCTTGGCACAACTCACAGAGCCGTAGATATTGCAAACAGCAACAGAGATCTTATTGGGCGCATTGCGCAGATTGATATTGGCCACTGGGAAACTACAGATCTTGAGGAGATATGCAAGAAAGGTTTCAATTATCTTGGAATAAAAATTTCGTCCTCAATAACACAAAAGATCGCAACTGAAGCTGTTGGACTACCTATTATTGTCCAGCAAATATGCTACCAGCTATTAACTGACAGGAAATTCGAGAGAAAAGATCAAACAAAAAAAGCAACAGACCTGAATATATCCGACAAGACTCTAGATATTGCCCTACATGGTGTGGCGACCGTAAAATATAAGCAATTTGAGTCTCATTATTCTACTTTAATTAGAGGGCCAAGAGAGAAGAATAGAAAATACAAAACATATGAACTTATCTTAGCTTGCTTTACGCTTGACCCAATTAATTTTTCTTTGGATAAGAATGGCATAAATGAGCGCCTAGGAAAGCTTGGCGTTCAGAAAGCCGAATTACCGCCTGTTGCTTCAATCAACTCAACCCTTGGGGCTTTGAAAAAATTCCAGGAGACTAGGAAATTTGAGTTACTAGAATGGATGCCGGGCGAAGAAAAGCTTTACATCACGGAACCTTCATTCCTTTACTATCTGAGATGGCGAGTCAAGAAGAACAACAACCCAGTTCAACTCGACCTATTTGAGTCTCTAATTCAGAAGACCATTCACCACCAAATCACACCGAGTAAGGTTGATACGAGTCTCGGAGAAATGATAGGAAGGCGCCCCCCAAAAAGCTAACCCTTACCCGTAAAGCTGCTTCGCGCGGCCTTCAAAGGCGGCCACCATGCGCTTCACGGCCTCGTTGAACAGGGCGCCGATGATGGTTTGCAGGACCTTGTTCTTGAATTCGAAATCCACGAAGAAATCGACGGTGCAGCCATCGGGATGCGCCTCGAAAAGCCAGTGGTTGTTCAGGTAATGGAACGGCCCGTCGACATATTCCACATCAATGCGCAACGCTTCCGGGTTCAGCGTCACCTTTGAGGTGAACCGTTCCCGGATCATCTTGAAGCCGATGACCAGATCGGCCCAGATGACCGCGTCCTGCCGCTTGCGGATGCGGCAGGCCACGGCCCAGGGCAGAAATTCCGGATAGCGTTCCACATCGGCGACCAGCGCATAAAGCTGTTCCGGCGTGTGCGGCAGGATACGCCGCTCAGCGTGCGTCGGCATGGGTCGGACCCGGACCTGTCGTCATTCCGCCGCCGGGCGGGTCCCGGCCAGCTTGGCCTCCCGCGCGGCGCGCAGCTTCCGGAAATCGTCGCCGGCGTGATAGGAGCTGCGGGTCAGCGGGCTGCTGGACACCATCAGGAAGCCCTTGCCGCGCGCCAGGGTGGCATAGCTGGCGAACTCGTCCGGCGTCACGAACCGGTCAACCGGCGCATGCTTGGGCGTGGGCGCCAGATACTGGCCGATGGTCAGGAAATCCACGTCAGCGGCGCGCAGATCGTCCATGACCTGACCCACCTCCTCCTTCGTCTCGCCCAGACCGACCATGATGCCGGACTTGGTGAAGATGGAGGGATCGACTTCCTTCACCCGCTGCAGCAGGGCCAGCGAGGTGAAATAGCGGGCACCCGGACGGATGGAGGGGTAAAGGCGCGGCACGGTTTCCAGATTATGGTTGAACACGTCGGGCCGGGCTTCGGCCACATGTTCCACCGCACCCGGCTTGCGCATGAAATCCGGAGTCAGGATCTCGATCGTCGTCTGCGGGGCCGTCTGACGGATGGCGCGGATGGTGCGGGCGAAATGGTCGGCACCGCCATCGGGCAGGTCGTCACGGTCCACCGACGTGATGACGACATGTTCCAGGTTCAGGCCGCCCACAGCCTCGGCCACCTTTTCCGGCTCATGCGGGTCCAGGTTCAGCGGCTTGCCCGTGGCGACATTGCAGAAGGCACAGGCGCGCGTGCAGATGGCGCCCAGGATCATGAAGGTGGCGTGCTTCTTCTTCCAGCACTCCCCGATATTGGGGCAGGCCGCCTCCTCGCACACGGTGTGCAGCTTCAACCCGCGCATCAGGTCGCGCGTTTCCGCATATTCGCGACTGGTCGGCGCCTTGACGCGCAGCCATTCCGGCTTGCGCTGGATCGGATTGTCCGGGCGGTTGACCTTTTCCGGGTGGCGGACGCGGGGTTCTTCGATCGTCATGGCCTGACCTTGGGATTGCCTTGGCAAAGAACATAAGCCGCCGATGGTCCCGAACCAAGCGCGGTGTGCCGCCACCCACCCCCGCATGGGCTGCAAGGCGGGGGCGGGGGGCTGAAGAGAGACGTCACGCGGAGGCCGGCCGACGTAGCGGCACGTCGAACCGCAGAAAGGTGGCGCAGCGCCAGAACCACTCGGCAGGCCCGTACCGGTAATGGCGCATCCACCATCCGGCAAAGCGCACCTGGGCGATGATGAAAACGATTCCTGCCGCCACGCTGGCAGAGACGCCCCATTCCTTGTAATAGCCCAGCCCGAAACCGTAGAAGACGGGCACCCAGACCAGCGCCTGCATCAGATAGCAGGTCAGGCTCATCCGGCCATAGCTGGCCAGATGCCGGGCCAGCGCCCCGCCCTCCAGCTGCGGCCAGACCAGGGCGAAACCGGACGCCCAGGCAAAGGTGAGCGCCAGATTGGCCCAGGCCCCTGTCAGCATCGTCGCCTCATACCGCGCCATACCCTTCAGGGGCAGGGTGTCGACCCAGAGCGACAGGGGGAACAACAGCACGAACGCGGCCAGGGCCCCCTTGAAGACCCGCGCCCAGATACGGCGCGCATCGGGACTGTCGATATAAAGCCGGTGGCGTCCGATCAGCAGACCCATGACAAACAGGCCGGCCATCTGCAGCCAGCGTCCGGATTCGATGAAGAACCAGAACCGCGCCGTCTGTCCGGTCCACAGATTGTTGTGCAGCATCTCCACCAGCGACGCCTTCATCGACACCTCGAACAAGCGGCCATAGAGCGCCCAGTGGGAGGGGTTGGTGGGTTCCACCTCCGGGGTCAGCAGCAGCGAAACCGTCGCCCAGACCGACGGCACCTGAATGAGCAGAAAGCCCGCCAGCAGCCACAGGACCCTGTCCGGCAGCCGGTAGATCAGGACCAGCGGCAGGCCCAGAATTGCCAGCACCGACAGGATGTCGCCGATATAAAGCAACCCATGGACATAGCCCAAGGCCCCCAGGATCAGCAGACGCCACAGAAAGCGCAGCCGCACCCGAGCATCCGGCGCCGTCTTCGACCAGCTTTGCAGGATCAGGGTAAAGCTGATCCCGAACATCATGGCGAAGATGGCGTAGGATTTTCCGGCAAACAGGAAAAAGACCGCATCATTGACCACGCTGTCCAGGCGGCGCAGCCAGGGGACAACACCTTCGGGATAACGCAGCAGGTCGAAATGTTCGACCATATGTACCAGGAAAAGCCCGATCAGCGCCGTGCCGCGCAGGGCGTCGACGCGGTCGATGCGGCCATCGGCCGTCGACATCACCTTTGTCATCCTTTGTTGCTCCCCCACCCGTCAATGCCTGACCGGCATTGCGGGCCGCCCCGGTCTTGCCGCCGGTGATCGTTGGTCGCACCCCACTTCCACAGGCCAAATTGTCACGGGAAGGGGGCGATCGGCAAGGGACACACTATTCGCGCTGGTGCTGCCCGCGTCGGCCGTATAACCCTTTGGTGGGCAAATGGTCGGGATGGGAACCATGCTTGCGTCAAAGGCGGGGTTGTTCTTTCTGGTGGCGGCCTTTGCCTGTCTGCCCGGCTGTGCGGTGGTGACCACGACGGCATCGGTTGTCGGCGCGGTGGTGGAAACCACGGCCGATGTCGCCACGACGGCGGTGAAGACAACCGCCGATATCGTCACCAGCCCCGTGCGCAGCGGCGACGGCGGCGGCCATTGAGCGTCATTCCGCCTTGGGCAGCAGCAGGGTGACGGCGACGGGCCGGTGATCCGATCCGATATCCCCTAATACATGTACGTCCCGCGCACCGACATCGGGCCCGGCCAGCACATGGTCGATGGGAACACCGATGGGGCGCACCCAGGTGGGCCAGGTGGGCCCCGTGTTGGACAGCCGCACCACGCCGCCATCGCGGATGATGGTCTGGATGGCCGTCGACCAGGGGGCGGCGTTGAAGTCGCCCGTCAGGATGACCGGCGACGGCAGTTCACACAGCTTGTCGGCCAGCCAGCGGGCTTGCCCGGCATGTTCGGCAACGCTGAACGGCTGGCTGAAATGGGCGACGACCAGCGTGAAAGGCCCGTCGGGCCGCAGAACCCGCACGGCCATGAAACTGGGAATATCCTCGGCATCGTGCCACTGGCTGGTGACGATCCCCAGGCGTCGCATCGGCCAGCGGGAGAAGACATTGCTGCCGCAATCGGCTTCGGCGCAGCCAGCCATATGGGGCAAGCGCTGCTGGAACGGTGCCATCCAGTCCGTGCCGTTGAAAGCGAAACGTTCAATGACCACCAGGATGTCGGCATTGCCGTCATCGACCTGCGCCACCAACCGCGTCAGGTCGTTATTCCTGACCCAGACATTGGCATGGATCAGCCGGACTTCCCCCCCCTGACCGGCCCCGGCCGGCATTGGGGCGGGAACCAGGGTCGGCGCGATCACGACGCCATTGATCAGGATGGACAGCGCCAGCGGTGCCAAGGCCGGCCAATTCCGTGCGCGGGCGGCCAGCAGCGCCAGGACCAGCGCTACGCCCAGAAGGCCGTAACGCAGATGGTCGGCCACGGTCCAGCCACCGGGGATCCATCGCATCAGCGTCAGCAGCAGGATCATCCCGCCCGCGCCGACCAGCGCGGTCCACCACGCCCAGGCCAGGACACCGCCGGCATTTTTCTGGATCGTTTCCTGGCTCAAGATGCGTCGTCGGGCCCGGTCAAGAATACAAGAAGGGCACGCCCGATCGGACGTGCCCCTCTATGTGCGCATGCGGGGGAAAAACCACAAGGTCCCCGATGGTGCGGCCGATCAGTAATGAATGGCCCGGCCATAGGCCGCCAGCACCGACTCATGCATCATTTCCGACAGAGTCGGATGCGGGAAGACGGTGTGCATGAACTCGGCTTCCGTCAGTTCCGCCGTCTTGCCGATCGTGTAACCCTGGATCAGCTCGGTCACTTCCGCACCGATCATGTGGGCGCCCAGCAACTCCCCGGTCCGGGCATCGAACACGGTCTTAACCAGACCCTCCGGCTCGCCCAGGGCAATGGCCTTGCCATTGCCAATGAAGGGGAAGCGGCCGACCTTCACCTCATACCCGGCGGCCTTGGCCTTGGCTTCCGTCAGGCCGACGCTGGCGACCTGCGGGAAGGAATAGGTGCAGCCGGGGATGTTGGTCTTGTCCATCATGTGAACATGCGGCAGGCCCGCGATCTTCTCCACGCAGATGATGCCTTCATGGCTGGCCTTGTGCGCCAGCCAGGGGGCACCGGCCACGTCGCCGATGGCATAGACGCCCGGCTCGTCGGTACGGCCATAGCCGTCATTGACGATGTGGCCGCGGTCCAGCTTGACCTTGGTGTTTTCCAGGCCCAGCCCCTCGGTGTTGGCAACGATACCGACCGCGGAGATGATGCGGTCAACGGTGACCGTCTCCACCTTGCCGCCCACATCGATATGGGCCGTCACGCTGTCGGCATGGCGGTCCAGCTTCACCACCTTGGCGCCGGTCTTGATCTTCAGGCCCTGCTTGGTGAAGGCCTTGGCGGCAAAGGCGCTGATTTCCTCGTCTTCCACCGGCAGGATGCGGTCCAGCACCTCGACCAGGGTCACGTCAACGCCCATGGCCTTGTAGAAGCAGGCGAATTCCACACCGATGGCGCCCGTGCCGATGACCAGCATCGATTTCGGCGTCGCCGTCGGCACCATGGCTTCCTTGTAGGTCCAGACCAGCTTGCCGTCCGGCTCCAGGCCCGGCAGCACGCGGGCGCGGGCGCCGGTGGCGATGATGATGTGCTTGGCCGTGGCGTCGGTCACCTTGCCATCCTTGGCGGTGACGGCGATCTTGCCGCCGCCCAGCAGCTTGGCGGAACCGTCCAGGACGGTGACCTTGTTCTTCTTCAACAGGCCCTTGACGCCCGCCGACAGCTGATTGGCCACGCCGCGCGAACGCTTGACGATGGCTTCCACATCCAACGTCACCTTGCCCTCGACCTTGATGCCATAGGCCTGGGAATGCTGGATGTAATGCGCGATCTCGGCGGAGCGCAGCAGCGCCTTGGTCGGGATGCAGCCCCAGTTCAGGCAGATGCCGCCCAGATGCTCGCGCTCCACCACGGCGGTCTTCAGGCCCAACTGGGCAGCGCGGATGGCGGCGACGTAACCGCCGGGGCCGGCGCCGATGACGATGAGGTCGAAATTCTCGGCCATGAGTGTCGCTTTCCTTCGTTTCAGGGCGCTTGGCCGGCCAGACGAAGCAAGGCCTCGCCCGTTACCCGCTGCACCGTCCATTCATCCATCGGCACGGCCCCGATCCCCTGATAGAAATCGATCGCCGGCTTGTTCCAATCCAGCACCCACCACTCCAGACGGCCCAGCCCCTCGGCCACGGCCCGTTGAGCCAGATGGCGAAATACCTTGCCACCCAGACCCTGCCCCCGGAATTCCGGAGCCACATACACATCCTCGATCCAGATGCCATGCCGGCCCAGGAAAGTGGAGAAATTGTAAAACCAAAGGGCAAAGCCAGCCGGGACCCCGCCTATTTCCATGATCAAGGCGAAGGCACGGGGATTGTCCCCGAACAGCGCCTTCTCGAAATCCGCCGCCGTGGCCACCACCTGATCAGCCAGCTTTTCGTATTCGGCCAGATCGCGGACGAAACGGAAGATGATGGGTAGATCAGCGAGGGTGGCGTCGCGCAGGGTTGCCGTCATTGCTTATCGCTATCCATTTTCCCTTGGCGGCAGATGTACCAGCCGGCATGGGCCAGCAGGATCCCTGTCATCAACAGGCAGATGAAGAACAAGTAACGGAAGGGAAAACCGGCCGCCTCCTTCATCTCGCCATGTATTGAGCCGAAAAGAAAGACTAAGCCTAGCAACGCGAAGAAGGCCAAACCCAGGGACAACAAAAAACCCTGCTCATCCATGATCGCGACATAAATTCGGAACGGCGTCAACCAGCCACCTTTCTTCCACGCGTCACGAACGGTGTTGAGAAAGAGGGGGACCAGCATGTCCATGATCATCCAAAGACAGAAATGGCCAACCCCGACAAACGCAACGGTCAATGGAAAATTCAGCTCCAGTTCTTTTGGGATCAGCGCCAGCCCCAATGAGCCGAGTACCAGAAACAGAAGACAAGCAAGTTGGGTACGGATGTACAGGAGGTAACCAACAACCGCCTTCATATCCCCGCCACCCCGATATCCTGAATTCCAGCGGCCGCAGGTCGGAACAAGACCCGCCCTGCGGCCATTGACGACTAGGCTTACAGCATCAGGGTGATCGGGTCTTCGATCAGGCCCTTCAGCAGCTTCAGGAACTCCGCACCCACAGCACCGTCCACCGAACGGTGATCGACAGTCAGCGTCAGGGACATGACGGTGGCAATCGCCAGCGCGTCGCCCTTGACCACCGGGCGCTTCTCACCCGCACCGACCGACAGGATGCAGCTCTGCGGCGGGTTGATGATGGAGGTGAAGCTCTTGATGCCGAACATGCCCAGGTTGGACACGCTGAACGTGCCGCCCTGGAACTCTTCCGGCTTCAGCTTGCCATCCTTGGCCTTCTTCGCCAGTTCCTTGACCTCGGCGGAGATGGTGGCCAAGCCCTTGCGGTCGGCATTCTTCACGATGGGGGTGATCAGCCCGCCATCGGTGGAGACGGCGACGGAGACGTCGACATTCTCATACTGAAGAATGCCATCCTCGTGCCAGGACACGTTGGCCGCCGGGTACTTGGCCAGCGCGATGGCCACCGCCTTCACCACGAAATCGTTGACGGAGATCTTCTCCCCCGACTTCTGGTTCAGTTCGGCGCGCAGCTTCAGCAGGTTGTCGATCTCACAATCGACGGCCAGACCAAAGTGCGGAATGGTCTGCCAAGCTTCGGTCAGGCGCTTGGCGATGGTCTTGCGCATGCCACTGTTGGGCAGAACCTTGTATTTCATGCCCAGCTTGTCGGCCAAAGCCTTGGCGTCCACACCCTTCGGCGCGGCAGCCGCAGCGACCGGCGCCGGGGCAGCCACCGGGGCGGCAGCGACCGGAGCGGCAGCAGCAACCGGAGCCGCAGCAGCCTTGGGCGCCCCACCCTTCAGTGCCGCTTCGACATCGGCCTTGACCACGCGCCCATGCGGACCGGAGCCGGCCACGCCTGTCAGGTCCAGACCGCTCTGCGCCGCCATGCGGCGGGCCAGCGGGCTGGCGAACACACGGTCACCATGGGCGACAGCGGCGGGAGCCGCAGCCGGGGCGGCCGGGGCAGCAGCAGCCACCGGAGCAGCAGCAGCCGGAGCAGCGGCCGGAGTCGGAGCGGCTTTTGGCGCAGCGGACAGGGCCGACGCATCCTCGCCTTCCTCCAGGATGACGGCGATGCGGGTATTCACCGCCACGCCCTCGGTCCCTTCGGCGACCAGGATCTTGCCCAGCGTGCCTTCGTCCACGGCCTCCACTTCCATGGTGGCCTTGTCGGTTTCGATCTCGGCCAGCACATCGCCGGACTTGATCTTGTCGCCTTCCTTCTTCACCCAGCGCGCCAGCTTGCCTTCCGTCATGGTCGGCGACAGCGCGGGCATCAGGATATCAACGGGCATCTTAAAGCCTCCCTCTGCCTTACTTGCGGTAGGTGACGGACTTGACGGCGGCCACGACATCGTCGGGCTGCGGCAGCGCCAGCTTTTCCAGGTTGGCCGCGTAGGGTAGCGGCACATCCTTGGCGCAGACGCGGACGACGGGCGCGTCCAGATAGTCGAAGGCGTGCTCCATCATGGTCGCGGCCAGTTCGGCGCCGATACCGGCGAAGGGCCAGCTTTCCTCGACGGAGACCAGACGGTTGGTCTTCTTCACGCTCTCCACGATCGTGTCCACATCCAGCGGACGGATGGAGCGCAGGTTGATGACCTCCGCACTGATCCCTTCGGCCGCCAGCTTTTCGGCAGCGGCCAGGGCATGGCCGACGCAGATGGAATAGGCGACGATGGTCACATCGGTGCCGGCACGCTCCACCTTCGCCTTGCCGATGGGCAGGATGAAGTCGGGATCGGTCGGCACCTCGAAGCTGTGCCCGTACATGATCTCGTTCTCAAGGAACACGACCGGGTTCGGGTCACGGATGGCGGCGCGCAGCAGACCCTTGGCGTCAGCGGCGCTGTAGGGCGCCAGGACCTTCAGACCCGGAACGTGGGCGTACCAGGAGGCATAGCACTGGCTGTGCTGTGCACCCACGCGGGCGGCGGCACCGTTGGGGCCGCGGAACACGATGGGGCAACCCATCTGACCGCCGGACATGTACAGCGTCTTGGCGGCCGAGTTGATGATGTGGTCGATGGCCTGCATCGAGAAGTTCATGGTCATGAACTCAACGATCGGCTTCAGGCCGCCGAAAGCCGCGCCCACGGCCAGACCGGCGAAGCCATGTTCGGTGATCGGCGTGTCGATGACGCGCTTGGCACCGAATTCCTGCAACAGACCCTGGGAGATCTTGTAGGCGCCCTGGTATTCGGCGACCTCTTCACCCATCAGGTACACCGTCTCGTCACGGCGCATTTCCGAGGCCATGGCATCGCGCAGCGCCTCACGGACCGTCATGGTCTGCGTGGAGCTGTACCACTTATCCTCGTCCGATGCCGCAGGCGTCGCCTTCGGTGCCGGAGCGGGGGCGGCCGGGACAGCAGCCACCGGAGCGGGGGCCGGTGCGGCGGCGGAAGCAATGGCGGGTGCCGGCGCCGGGGCAGCGCTGGCATCCTCGCCCTCGGCGGCAATGGTGGCGATGGGGGTATTCACAGCCACATTCTCGGTGCCTTCGGCAACCAGAAGGGCGGTGACCGTACCTTCATCGACGGCTTCCACTTCCATGGTCGCCTTGTCGGTCTCGATCTCGGCCAGGACGTCACCGCTCTTCACGGTGTCGCCGACCTTTTTTAGCCATTTGGCCAGCTTGCCTTCCGTCATGGTCGGCGACAGGGCCGGCATCAGAACCGTTACGGGCATGTCTCTAATCCTCCGCTGCGGCCGGTTCAGGCTTCGACCAGAACGTCCGTCCACAGTTCGGACGGATCGGGTTCGGGGCTGGTGGTGGCGAATTCGGCCGCGTCGGTGACGATATCCTTCACCTCGCGGTCGATCACCTTCAGGGCTTCCTCATCGGTGATGCCCTGGTCCAGCAGCAGCTTCTTCAGATTGTCGATCGGATCGCTTTCCGACCGCATCTTGTTCACTTCTTCCTTGGTCCGGTACTTGGCCGGATCGGACATGGAGTGACCGCGATAACGGTAGGTCTTCATTTCCAGGATGACGGGGCCATTGCCGGCGCGGATATGGGCCACGGCCTTGTCGGCGGCGGCCTTCACTTCCAGCACGTCCATGCCGTTCACCTGATAGCCCGGAATGCCGTAGGCGCTGCCGCGCTCGAACAACTCGCCGGCCGAGGCGCGGGCCTGGGCGGTGCCCATGGCATACTTGTTGTTTTCGATGATGAACAGGGTCGGCAGCTTCCAGAGTGCTGCCATGTTGAACGTCTCGTAAACCTGACCCTGGTTGATGGCGCCGTCACCCATGTAGCAGGCGTTCAGGCCACCATCATTCAGGTACTTGTGGGCAAAGCCCAGGCCGGCGCCGATCGGCACCTGCGCCGCGACGATGCCATGGCCGCCGTAGAACTTCTTCTCACGGCTGAACATGTGCATGGAACCGCCCTTGCCCTTGGAATAACCGCCGGCACGGCCCGTCAGTTCAGCCATGACGCCACGGCTTTCCATGCCGCAGGCCAGCATATGGCCATGGTCACGGTAGGAGGTGATGACGCTGTCGCCTTCACGCATTGCGGCCTGGATACCGACAACGACGGCTTCCTGGCCGATATAGAGGTGGCAGAAACCACCGATCAGGCCCATGCCGTACAGCTGGCCCGCCTTCTCTTCAAAGCGGCGGATCAACAGCATATCGCGGTAGTAGCGGATAAGCTCGTCCTTGCTGGGCAAGGCCGGGGCCGCTTGGGCCTCGGTACGGGTGGTGCGGCGCTTGGTGACTGCCACGGGCTCCTCCCAGGGATGCGGGGTGCAACTGGTCATCGCATTGCGATGCGATACAGAGGTACCGTCACATGCGGCCGATGGCAAGGAGTGTGCAGTGCAAAAGATTGTTTTACTTGAGAAAATCGGCATTAACCCAATTCAGGCTAATCGTCGCCTTTTCAGTAACTTACCGACCCTGCTCGGGGACGCCCTGCGTTGACTGCGTGGCAGAGCGTCGCGGAAAGAGGATTACCAAATCGTCAGGGTGCGACTGGTTCAGCACCGCACGGGCGCGCTCCTCCAGCAGATCGGGATCCAGGTTGTCGGGACGCAGCAGGCTGGCGCGACGCTCCATCTCATCCCGCTCGGCCTTCACCTGGTCAAGGGTTGACTGGGCGCGGGCCACTTCGCTTTGCAGGTGCGTCAGGGCGACCAGACCGCGATCACCATGCACCGTGTGGTAGGCGAAGTAGGCGACCACGGAAACGCCGATCACCGGCCCGACAATCTGTCGGATGGTGCGACCAAGAGCGGAGCGAAGGGTGCGGATCATCGTCATGGCCGCGATGGAATCACAGCCCGAGTCGACCGGTCAATGAGAAAGGTGGAAACGCGTCAAAAAATCACGCTAAATCAGCCGGGTACGTCCGAAAGAGTTAAAGGAACCGCCTGGTCGCCAATGAAAAAGGGGCGGCCCCGAAAGACCGCCCCTTCCCATGTTCTGCCGGCCGGCCGATCAGCCGCGCTTCAGCGCCGCGCGGCCGGGATAGACGGCAGCGCCGCCCAGGCCTTCCTCGATGCGGATCAGCTGGTTGTACTTGGCGATCCGGTCAGAACGCGACAGGGAGCCGGTCTTGATCTGACCGCAATTGGTGGCGACGGCCAGGTCGGCGATGGTGCTGTCCTCGGTCTCGCCCGAACGGTGCGACAGAACGGCGGTGTAGCCCGCGTTCTGGGCGATGCGGACGGCTTCCAGCGTCTCCGTCAGGGTGCCGATCTGGTTGACCTTCACCAGGATGGAATTGCCCACGCCCTTCTTGATGCCGTCGGTCAGGCGGATGGGGTTGGTGACGAACAGATCATCGCCGACCAGCTGCACCTTGCCGCCGATGGTATCGGTCAGCAGCTTCCAGCCCTCCCAATCATCCTCGGCCATGCCGTCCTCGATCGACACGATCGGGTACTTCGACACCAGATCGGCCCAGTAGGCGACCATTTCGGCCGGGGTCAGGCTCTTGCCCTCGCCTTCCAACTCGTACTTGCCGTTCTTGAAGAACTCAGTGGAGGCGGCGTCCAGCGCCAGCAGTACATTCTCGCCAGCCTTGTAGCCGGCGTCGGCAATGGCGGCGACAATGAAGTCCAGGGCATCGGTGGCCGACGACAGGTTGGGGGCGAAACCGCCCTCGTCGCCTACGGCGGTGTTGTGGCCAGCGGCCTTCAGCTTCTTCTTCAGGGCGTGGAAAATTTCCGCACCCACGCGGATACCCTCGGCCACCGTCTCGGCGCCCACGGGCATGATCATGAATTCCTGAATGTCGATCGGGTTGTCGGCATGGGCGCCGCCATTGATGATGTTCATCATCGGCACGGGCAGGATGCGGGCATTGGCGCCACCGATATAGCGGTAGAGCGGCAGGTCCAGTTCCTCGGCCGACGCCTTGGCCACGGCCATGGACACGCCCAGAATGGCGTTGGCACCCAGGCGGCCCTTGTTGGGCGTGCCGTCCAGCTCGATCATGGCCTGGTCGATGCCGACCTGATCGGTGCTTTCCAGACCGGACAGGGTGTCGAAGATCTCGCCATTGACGGCCTCGACGGCCTTCAGCACGCCCTTGCCCAGATAACGGGACTTGTCACCATCGCGCAGCTCGACGGCCTCATGCGCGCCGGTGGAGGCACCCGACGGAACGGCGGCGCGGCCAAGGGCGCCGGATTCCAGCCGGACCTCGACCTCGACGGTCGGGTTGCCGCGGCTGTCCAGGATTTCGCGCGCATGAATGTCGATGATGGCGGACATGGGCCTTTATCTCCTCGCAAGGGCTCGCGTGACCCCGCGTTGTGGGGGTGTGACACGGATTGAAGGGGATAACCCCGACGCCGCGTGCGGACAAGGGACAGTTCGACGACCCGGCCGCCGTGTGGTCCCGTCAGGTCTTTGGCTTCTGAAACGGAATGGCATCCGGCAGTGTCCGCCGTGCGCCCTTCACGCCCGCATAAAAGGCGGAAAGCAGGGCGAAATCGGCTTCCATATTGTCCGTCGGTGTGACCGGAGCGCCGATACGAACCGTGCGCGTGGCATAATCCAGCGCGACAGGTATGATCGGAACGCCGGCCTGTCGCGCAATATGCCAAAAGCCGGTCTTCCAGTTTGACCCGGGTTTCGGCATTCGGGTGCCCTCGGGCGCGATGCCGATGACCATCTCGTCATTGTCCTGGATGGCCGCCACGCATTCCCCGACCACCCCATTCGGCGCGGACCGGTTCACGGGCAGCACGTCGCACCAGCGCATGATCGGCGCCATCGGCCCCCAGAACAGGGTATGCTTGCCCAGGATGTGAATGCGCACATCGATCGCCAGGATCGTCGCCATGGCCACGATGAAATCATGGTTGGAGCTATGTGGCGCCCCAATGGTGACGAACTTGGGCAGGTCCGGATAGCTGCCCGCCACCCGCCAACCCAGAAGCTTCAGCGCGAACCCGCCAATGGCGCGCGACACAGGCCCGCCGCGCCGCGGGGCGCGCGACTTACCTTCCAGCATTGACATGGATTGCGTCCTTCCTGGCTTTTATGCGGGCCGGCACACCCGTTGGTTATATGTCGATGGTGATGCATGCCGCACCCAAAGTCAAAGCGGACCCGCCCTGTCCGACCGCCCCCATATCACCGCCGATGCCGAATCTTGTCAGATAGAGACCGGGCTCGCCTTGGCGATACGGTCCAGGGCCAGCAAGGTGGTCAGCACGCCTTCCATCTGGTCCAGCGGCACCATGTTCGGCCCGTCGCTGGGCGCACTGTCGGGATTCTCGTGCGTTTCCATGAACACGGCCGCCACACCGATGGCGATGGCGGCGCGGGCCAGGACGGGCACGAATTCACGCTGGCCGCCGCTGCTGGTCCCCTGCCCGCCCGGCTGCTGCACGGAATGGGTGGCGTCATAGACGACGGGATATCCCGTCTGCGCCATGATCGGCAGGGAGCGCATGTCGCTGACCAGCGTATTGTAGCCGAAGCTGGCCCCGCGTTCGCACAGCAGGATATTGTGATTGCCGGTGGACGCGATCTTGGCGGCGACATTTTTCATGTCCCACGGCGCTAGGAACTGCCCCTTCTTCACATTGATGGGCTTGCCCGTTTCCCCCGCCGCCAGCAGCAGGTCCGTCTGCCGGCAGAGGAAGGCGGGGATCTGCAACACATCCACCACTTCCGCCACGGGCGCGCATTGTTCGGCCGTATGGATATCGGTCAGGACAGGGCAGCCGAATTTTTCCCGGATGTCCGCCAGAATGGGCAGCGACTGGTCCATGCCCAGGCCCCGCTGGGCGCTGACCGACGTGCGGTTGGCCTTGTCGAAGCTGGTCTTGTAGATCAGGCCGATACCCAGCTTGCGTGTCAGTTCCGACAGCGCGCCCGCCATCATGAAGGCATGGTCGCGGCTTTCCAGCTGGCAGGGCCCGGCGATCAGGGTGAAGGGCCGGTCATTGGCGATCGACAGCGGGCCGACATTGACGGTGCGGGTCATGGTTGCTGCTCCTTTGCGCGGCCATATGGGGCTGGGGTCGCTGAAAATAAAGAAGGCCGGGGAAGGTTGTCACCCGCCCCGGCCTTTCACGTCCTGTCCGATCAGACCAGCCGGCTCTGCGCGATGGCGGCAGAGATGAAGCTGGTGAACAAGGGATGCGGATCAAACGGCTTGGACTTCAGTTCCGGATGGAACTGCACGCCCACGAACCAGGGATGTTCGGGCAGTTCCACGATCTCCGGCAGCACGCCATCGGGCGACAGGCCGGAGAATTTCAGGCCCACCTGCTCCAGCTTGTCCTTGTAGTTGATGTTCACTTCATAGCGGTGACGGTGACGTTCGATAATGTCATCGCCGCCATAGATGTCATGGACGCGCGTGCCCGGCAGCAGGTGGCACTTGTAGCTGCCCAGGCGCATGGTGCCGCCCAGATCGCCGCCTTCCTGGCGCTGGACCAGCTGGTTGCCCTGCACCCATTCCGTCATCAGGCCGACCACAGCCGGATCGGGCTTGCCGAACTCGGTCGACCCGGCATGGGTCAGGCCGGCCAGGTGGCGCGCACTTTCGATCACGGCCATCTGCATGCCGAAGCAGATGCCGAAATAGGGGATCTTGTGCTCACGCGCGAACTGCACCGCGCGGATCTTGCCTTCCGTACCGCGCTCGCCAAAGCCGCCGGGCACCAGGATGCCATGGACGCCGGCCAGACGCTCGATAGCCTCGCCCGTCTCGAAGATCTCGGCGTCGATCCAGTCCAGCTTGACCTTCACATTGTTGGCGATGCCGCCATGGGTCAGCGCCTCGCCCAGCGACTTGTAGGCGTCCAGAAGGCTGGTGTACTTGCCCACCACGGCGATGGTGACAGTGCCTTCCGGGTTGCGCACGCGGCGCACGATCTCTTCCCAGCGGGACAGATTGGGGGCCTTGTCATGGGCCATGCCGAAATATTTCAGCACCTCGGTGTCGAAGCCCTGCTCGTGATAGGAGATCGGCACCTGATAGATGGTGTCGACGTCCAGGGCGGCGATCACGCATTCCTTCTTGATGTTGCAGAACTGCGCGATCTTGCGGCGCTCATTCTCCGGAATGTCACGGTCGGCGCGGCACAGCAGCATCTGCGGCTGGATGCCGACGGACAGCAGTTCCTTCACCGAATGCTGGGTCGGCTTGGTCTTCAGCTCACCCGCGGCCGGGATATAGGGCACCAGGGTGACGTGGCAGAACAGGACGTTCTCCGGCCCCTGGTCATTGCCGAACTGGCGGATGGCCTCCAGGAAGGGCAGCGATTCGATGTCGCCGACAGTGCCGCCCACTTCGCACAGCACGAAATCCTCGCCATCCAGATCGGCGGCGATGAAATCCTTGATGGCGTCGGTGATGTGCGGAATCACCTGCACCGTGGCGCCCAGATAATCGCCACGGCGTTCCTTGGCCAGAACGTTGGAATAGATGCGGCCCGTGGTGATGTTGTCTGACTTCGTCGCATGAACGCCGGTAAAGCGCTCATAATGGCCCAGATCCAGGTCGGTTTCGGCACCGTCGTCGGTGACGAACACCTCACCATGCTGGTACGGGCTCATCGTGCCGGGATCGACATTCAGATAGGGGTCCAGCTTGCGCAGGCGGACCTTGTAGCCGCGCGCCTGCAGCAGCGCACCCAGTGCGGCGGAAGCCAGACCCTTGCCCAGGGACGAAACCACACCGCCGGTGATGAAGATGAAGCGCGTCATGGAACCCTAACCTTCGCCAAACATGCCAACAGGTTGGGCCCTTCCGGCCCATCCTTGGATTTAACATCGGGGCACGGATGCCCATTCCACCATAAACACGCCCTAACGGAAAGAGGCGGCATGTCTGCCGCCTCTTGCCTATCCACCGGGCCTACGCCCGGAGGGCGTCTTGAACAACGCCTGAAGGGCGTTACTGACCGACGGGGACCGTCGGCTTGGCCGGCTCGGCGGGCGCCACCGGGGCTTCGCTGCCAGGGGCCGGCAGCTTGTCGAACAGGCTCTTGTCGCTCTTGCCCGTGCCGGCCATGATGGCCAGGATCAGGCTCGTGCAGAAGAACAGGGCCGCCAGAATGGCGGTCGTGCGCGTCAGCAGGTTGGCGCTGCCACGGGCGGTCATGAAACCACCCATGGTGCCGCCACCGACGCCAAGGCCGCCACCTTCGGACTTCTGCACCAGGACCACGCCGATCAAGGCCAGCGTGATCAACAGATGCACGACCAGGACTACCTCTTGCATCCCAACATCCCTGCTTTTGTCGAACTGGCGATCCGGAACCGGGGGCCCGCACCGCCGCAGAACAGCAAATGGCGCAACAAACGCCCAAACGCAAGCCCGACCGCTCTCCCGCCTTGGGAAAGCGGCCGGTGCCGCGTGTCATTGAACTGTCGCGCTTCTTAACCGGTCCCGCGGCGACATGCCAGAGCGAAGTGCTTAGGGGCAGGCTTGCGCGATTGCCCAGAAGTCGTCGGCCTTCAGGCTGGCACCCCCGACCAGGGCCCCGTCGACATCCGCCACAGCAAGGATTTCGGCGGCATTCGACGGCTTCACCGAACCGCCATAAAGGATGCGGACGCCATCCGGATCGGCGACCAGGCCGGTCAGGCAGGCCCGGATCATGGCATGCATGGCTGCAATGTCGGCGATGGTCGGGGTCCGGCCCGTGCCGATGGCCCAGACCGGTTCATAGGCAACGACCAGATTGGCGGCCGTGGCACCGGCGGGAATCGAGCCGGCCAACTGCTCGGCCACGACAGCCTCGGCCTGACCGGCATCACGCTGTGCTTCCGTCTCGCCCACGCAGACGATGGCCGTCAGGCCGGCGCGCAGGGCGGCACCGGCCTTGCCGCGCACCTGGGCGCTGGTTTCGGCATGGTTGGTACGGCGTTCGGAATGGCCGACGATGACATGGCTGGCGCCCAGATCGGCCAGCATTTCCGCTGCAATGTCGCCCGTATGGGCACCTTGCGGATCGGCATGGCAATCCTGCCCGCCCACGAAGACGGCGCTGCCGGCCACCCCGTCGGCCACGGGGCCGACAATGGTTGCGGGCGGACAGAGAAGCAGGTCGAATCGCGGATCAGCCTTGGCGCCGACAAGCGAGGCCAGCGATGTCGCCAGCGCAAGCCCATCGGCCCGCCGGCAATGCATTTTCCAATTGCCGGCGATCAGATAACGACGAACGGTCATTTCAATCCTCTATTCTTCTTGTCTGGCCTGGTCCGCCGGGTTTGCCCCGGTCCGCCGGCCTTTTTTGACCATTCCATTATGCGTGTATGACGGTCTGGATGAAATGGCGACGGACGTCGTAGCCCCCGCCCGCACGCGCATGGGCAACGCCCGCCCCCCGGGCTTGCCCCGCCCGGATCGGTTCCCTATGATGCCGCGCTTTCCGGCTTGTGACGTTTTGGCGTCCGGCCGGGTCGTGACCCGGCCGGTGCCCGCGCGATAAGCGGCGGACCCTGTGCCACAAGATGGATAACAGCGTTTCCCATGCTCCAGATCATCCGCAGCACCGCAGGCTCCTGGGTCGTCAAGATCCTGTTCGTCGTCCTGATCATCAGCTTCGCCATCTGGGGCATCGGCGATCTGACCAAGGGCACCCAGTCGGGTGTAGCCCAGGTCGGTGACCGCACCATCACCCCCCAGGAATTCGACAAGGCCTACCGGACCGAATTCAACCGCATGAAGCAGATGGTGGGGCCGGAATTCACCGAGGCGCAGGCCCGCCAGTTCGGCCTGCGCGACCGCGCCCTGGAACAGCTGATCCAGAAGACGCTGCTGGCGATGGCCGCCGATGATCTGGGTCTGCGCGTGGCCGATGCCACCGTCGCTGCCGAGATTGCCAAGGTCCCGGCCTTCAAGTCCGGCCTGGGCGTGTTCGACGTCAACCTGATGCGCGCCCTGTTGCAGCAGAACGGGTTGAATGAGCAGGGCTTCGTGGAGGACGTGCGCGGCGACATGGCCCGCAGCGATCTGGTCGGCGCCATCACCGTCGGTGCCAAGGCACCCAAGACCCTGGCCGAAGCGCTCTACCGCTACCGGTTCGAAGCACGGACCTTTGAGGCGGTGACCATCCCCAACAATGCCATGCCGGAGGCGCCGTCGCCCGATCAGGCGACGCTGGAAGCCTTCCACAAGGAAAAGGCCGTCCGCTACACGGCCCCGGAATACCGCACGGTCAATGTCGCCCTGCTGGAAGCCGGCGCCCTGGTCAAGGATGTGCAGATCAGCGACGAAGACCTGCACGACTATTACAACGGCCACAGCGCCGACTATATCACCCCGGAAAAGCGCAGCCTGACCCAGGCCGTGTTCGCCGACAAGGCGGCGGCTGAAAAGGCCCTGGCCGCGGTCACCTCGGGCAAGAAGATGGCGGATGTGGCCAAGGCCGCCGGCGTGGACGCCGTGTCGCTGGACGATGTGCAGAAGTCCGAGCTGCCGACCGAACTGGCCGACCCCGCCTTCACGGCCGAGGTGAACAAGCCCATCGGTCCCGTTGAAAGCGCCTTCGGCTTCCATGTCGCCATCATCACCGCGGTAAAGACCGGTGGTGAACGTACCTTCGACCAGGTGAAGGATGAGATGGCGGTCAAGGTCCGGCACGAGAAGGCCGTGGAGAAGCTGTTCGAGGTATCGACCAAGCTGGAGGATTCGCTGGCCGGCGGCACCCCGATGGCGGAAGCCGCGGAGGCCGTGGGTGCCCGCATCGTGAAGCTGGAGAAGTTCGACAATCGTGGCACCGACACGGCCGGCAGGGCTGTCGGCGAGGGTCTGCCGGCGCTGGACAAGATCCTGGCGTCCGCCTTCACCCTGAATGCCGGCCAGACCGGCAGTGTGGAGGAAGCGGGCAGCGACGCCTTCTTCGCTGTGCAGGTGGAAGCCATCGACCCGCCGGCGGTGAAGCCGCTGGACCAGATCAAGTCCGTCGTGCTGGGCGACTGGCAGGCCGAGCAGAAGCAGTTGGCCGCCAAGAAGCTGGCCGACGAGGTGGCGGCCAAGATGAAGGCCGGCGCGTCCGCCAAGGACGCCGCCGCCGGTATCAAGGGCGCCCTGGCCCAGTCCGTCGATCCGATCATGCGCAGCGGTGCACCCAGCGCCATCATCCCCGCCGCCGCCGTGCAGACGCTGTTCGGGGCCGAAATCGGTGCCGTCACTACTGCGGAGAAGCCGACGGGCCAGGTGGTGGCCAAGCTGACCAGCGTGATCCCGGCCGATCCGACCCTGGCCCCGGCCTCAGCCCAGCTCAGCCAGTTGGGCGGCAGCACGCAGCAGGCCATGCAGGACGAACTGGTCCTGCAGTACCTTGCCGCGCTGCGCGCCCATTACGGCGTGACCATCAACCAGACCCTGATCAACCAGCTTTACCGCACCACGCAGGAGTAAATTCCCGTGCGCACCTTCCCGGATGATGCCAGCTTTGCCCGCACCTATGAGACCGGGGCGGCGCAGGTGCTGTGGACCCGGCTGGTCAGCGACCTGGACACGCCCGTTTCCGCCATGCTGAAGCTGGTGCGCGGGCGTCCCAACGCTTTCCTGCTGGAATCGGTGACCGGCGGATCGGTGCGCGGGCGTTACTCCCTGATCGGGCTGAAGCCGGACCTGATCTGGCGTTGTCGCGGCACGGCGTCGGAAATCAACCGCAACGCCGCCACCGACGCTCATAGCTTCACCCCGTGCGAGGGCGACCCGCTGAAGGTGCTGGCGGCCTTGCTGGAGGAGTCCCGCATCGACCTGCCGGCGGAACTGCCCCCCATGTCGGCCGGCCTGTTCGGCTATCTGGGCTATGACATGGTCCGGTTGATGGAGAAGCTGCCCGACAGCAATGCCAACGACCTGGACGTTGATGACAGCATCATGATCCGGCCGACGGTCATGGCGATTTTCGACGGGATCGAAAATGTCGTGACGGTAGTGACACCCATCCGTCCCCGTCCGGACGTCACGGCCGATCAGGCGCTGGCCGCCGCCAAGGCGCTGCTGGCGGAAACCGTGGCCGATCTGGAAGGCCCCGTACCGGCCGGCCATGAAACCACGCTGGACGTGACGGCCCTGCCCGAACCCACCTCCAACACGGCGCGGCAGGAATATTACGGCATTGTGGAGAAGGCGAAGGAATATATCCGCGCCGGCGACATCTTCCAGGTCGTGCCAAGCCAGCGTTTTTCCGTCCCCTTCACCCTGCCGCCCTTCGCGCTGTACCGCGCGCTGCGCCGCCTGAACCCCTCGCCCTTCCTGTTCTTCCTGGATTTCGGCGGCCTGTCCGTTGTGGGCTCCAGCCCGGAAATCCTGGTCCGCCTGCGTGACGACACCGTCACCATCCGCCCCATCGCCGGCACCCGCCGGCGTGGCAAGGACGCGGCGGAAGATAAGGCACTGGCCGCCGACCTGCTGTCCGATCCCAAGGAACTGGCCGAGCATCTGATGTTGCTGGACCTGGGCCGAAACGATGTCGGCCGTGTGTCCAAGACGGGCACGGTGACGGTGACGGAGAAGTACACGATCGAATATTACTCCCACGTCATGCACATCGTCTCCAACGTCGAAGGCAAGCTGGACCCGAAATTCACACCGATTGAGGCGCTGGTGGCGGGCTTTCCCGCCGGCACCGTCAGCGGCGCACCCAAGGTCCGGGCCATGGAGATCATCGACGAGCTGGAAAAGACCCGTCGTGGCATCTATGGCGGCTGCATCGGCTATTTCGCGGCCAACGGCACCATGGATACCTGCATCGCCCTGCGCACGGCCGTGCTGAAGGACGGCATCATGCATGTGCAGGCCGGAGGTGGCGTCGTGGCCGACAGTGACCCGGAAGGCGAGTATCAGGAGTCGGTGAACAAGGCCAAGGCCCTGTTCAAGGCGGCGGAGGAAGCGGTCCGCTTCGCCCAGGAACACCGGGCGGGTTGATCCCATGCCGCCGGGCCCCGCCGCCGCCCTGCCCGCCCGCCTGACGGTCATCCCCGACCGGCTGGTCCTGGCGACGGCGGCGGGCCTGATCCCGGCCCTGGCGCCCCTGTTGCCGGGGGCCGTGCCCGTCACGGATCTGGACGGACTGCGTAGCGCCCTGGAAGACGCAGGCGACCGGCCTGTCCGCCTTGTCGCCATCGGTTTTGGCCGGATCGTACCGGCCGCCCTGCTGGACCGGTGCAGCGCAGGGGCCGTCAATTTCCATCCCGCCACGCCGGACTATCCCGGTTCGGCCGCCAACCATCTGGCCCTGTATGAAGGGGCGGCACGGTTCGGCGTGACCGCGCATATCATGACGGCGGCCCTTGATGCCGGGCCCATCCTGGCAGTCGCCGATTTTCCCATCCCTCCTGGCATCGGCCATCGCACCCTGGACGAAATGACCTGGCCCACCCTGCTGGCATTTGTCGGCCGACTGGCCCCTTGTCTGCTGGGTCAGTCTGCCTGGCCCTTGCCCCCGCCCTTCGTCTGGCGGACGTCCGCGCGGCGACGCCGCGACGTGCTGTCACTGGCCCGGGTCACGCCAGATATGGATGAAGTGGAGCGCCAACGGCGCTGGCGCGCCTTTCACGAGGGGCCGGACAGCATCCTGACCATCGAACAGCCGGGACAGACCATGCCTTACCAACCCGGGGGGCGTATACGGGGCTGGGTCGATGGGATCGTTGGTGATTCCATCCACGGCTGGGCCTGCGGCCCAGATGGGGAAGCCGTCACCGTGCGGGTGGAGGTGGATGGCAGCCCTTTCCGCGATCTGCGCGCCGGTTCCCATCGCGGCGACGTGGCCGCCGCCGGCCATGGGGATGGGCGCTGCGGCTTCGTCCTGCCCCTGGCGGATCTGCCGGCCAGCGCAACGCGCGTCGACTTCCTGTTGCCTTGCGACGAATGGCGCCGGATCGGGGGGGGCCCGGTCATGGTCGCGTCAGGCTGCTGAAGCCGAACGCCGCTTCAGCCCTATCCTTTTGCAGGATGGTTTATGCGATGTGGTTACCCCACCCATCGGCTAGCTTTTTTTAACGCCTCCCCCCAAAAAAGACGGCCGATAGTGCGACGCCGACAACTGCTCTCCTTGTTCCTGGCCTGGTTCTGCTGGTTTGGCACCGTCCATGCTGAGACCATCGTGCTGCGTGTGCCGGAAGTGCCGGACAGCAACCATGCCTTCTTTCACGAACTGCTGAGAGAAGCGTTCGGCGCTGCCGGACAACCTATTGATATTAAAGGAATTATAGGGCCGGGCAAGGAACGGTTCAAAATGATGCTGCGCAACGGCGAACTGGATGTCATGTGGCTGGTCCGTGGACCGGCGCGTGACAGGCTGTTCGTACCGGTGGATTTCCCGCTGACGGGTGGTTTGATCGGGCAACGGGTCCTGATGATCCGGCCCGGTGACCAGAGCCGGTTTGATCAGGTGAAGAACCTGGATGATTTCCAGCGGCTGGGCCTGCGGGCAGGCATGGGTAAGGACTGGGTCGATATCGACATCTGGAAACAGAACGGCCTGCCGGTGACGGAAGCCGCACCCGATTGGCGACGCCTGTTCAAGATGCTGGGCGCCGGCAATCGCGACATTGACTATGTGCCCCGTGGGGCGCTGGAAATCATAGGCGACACGCGCACAAATCCGGGTCTGGCCATAGAACAGCATCTGCTGCTGCGGTACGAGCGGGACAGTATCTTCTACCTGACGCCAGCGGCAGCACATCTGGCCCCGACGCTAAAATTGGGGTTGGAACGGCTGCGCGCCAACGGCACCTATGAACGCCTGCTTGAAAAATACCATGGGCAGCTTCTGCGCGAACTGAACCTGCCCCGCCGGCTGGTGCTGGACCTGCGCGACATCGACGAAACCATCAACTGACGTCTGGCACTGCTTCCGGCCTACGGAATTACGCGCGGATCAGGCCGCCGGCAGGCTCTGGCCCAATCGGCCGCCCACACGCACCGGTTCCGCCCGCTTGGCCAGGCCCGTGCGGTCATCCGTCTCTACAAACAGGCCGCAGACGGTGACGGTGGCGTCGTTCTCTCCGGGGGAATAGCGTTCGCCCGGCGTCTTGCGCAGCATCTTGTGAATGGCCGCTTCCTTCTTCATGCCGATGACCGTGTCATAGTCACCGCACATGCCGGCGTCCGTCTGGTATGCCGTGCCGCCGTTCAGGATCTGCAGATCGGCCGTGGGCACATGGCAATGGGTACCGACAACCAGGCTGACCCGGCCATCCAGCACATGGCCCATGATCATCTTCTCGCTGCTGGCCTCGGCATGCATGTCCATGATGATGGCATCCACGCCGGCCGGTCCCATGCGGGGGCCACCCAGGCGGTGGATGTTCAGCAGCTTTTCCACCGGCGGGAATGGATCGTCCAGCGGGTCCATGAAGACGCGGCCCATGGCGTTGATCACCATCACCTTATGCCGCCCGTTTTTGGTCGGCAGGATGGTGAAGCCGCGGCCGGGCGTGCCCTCGGGATAATTGATGGGCCGGACCAGTTGCGGCATGCGGCCGATCTGGCCCAGCAGTTCCTTCTGGTCCCAGGCATGGTTGCCCAGGGTGACGCAATCGATACCGGCCGCGAACAGTTCCTGGGCAATTTTTTCGGTGATGCCGAAACCGCCGGCCGCATTTTCGCCATTCACGGTGATGAAGTCTGGCTTCAGCTTGGCCTTCAGGTCCGGCAGATGGCGCAGAACCCCTTCGCGCCCGCTCCGCCCGACAATGTCTCCCAGAAACAGCAACCGCATTCATTTTCCCCGATGGTGTCAGCCGATGCGCCGGACACCCTGTTCCGTCACGATCCAGTCAAGCCGTTGATCGTAGGCGTCGATGGGCAGGCTTTCCACCCTTTGCCCCGCATAGCCGATGCCCACGGCCTGCGTCGGCGCCTCCGCCCGCAGCACTTCCAGCGTGCGATCATAGAAGCCACCACCATAGCCCAGCCGATACCCCCGGTCATCAAAGGCCAAGAGCGGCACCAGCACGATATCTGGCTGGACCAGCGGCGCCTCGTCCATCGGCTCCATCACCCGGAAGGCCCCCGGTACCAGCGGATGGCCCGGCCGCCACAGCCGGAAGATCAGGGGCCAGGCCCGCCCCGCGACCACGGGCAGCGCTGTGGCATGACCGGCCGCCGCGACCGCGGTCAATGCTGGCAGCACGTCCGCCTCGTCACCCTTGGCCCAATATCCCGCAATGGTCAGCCCTTCCCGCCCCCCGGCCAGATCGGGCAACAGCGACATAAGGCGGGTGGCAATGGCCTCGCCGGCCCCTGGCCCCTGTTCGACATGACATTGCGCCCGCACAGCGCGCGCGCTTACGCGGGCCGCCTGTTTGGCCTGCGCGATGGTATCGGCATCCAGATCGGACATCGGTCAACCGGCGGATCGGTGGGAAACGGATACCGTCGATCCGGTCCGACCCACGACAGGCGGCACCCGGCAAATGACGGAACGTGGGATAAAAGCGGAAGATGGCCGCCTTGGCCGTTGGTGTATGCTATCCCTCGTGACCTGCACAGGCAGGTGGGAGCCATATGCCGACACCACGGCGCCGGTAGGGACAGCCCCCTCGAGGAATGATTATCGGCCCCGGGGATAAAGCGACCTGACGCACCAGGCAGCCAACTTCCTGCCACTAACTTAGGCGCGTTCGAGGCGCGCTGCAATGTCTTCGATGCGCTTTGCCAATGTATCGACGGCGGCGGCCACCTTGGTTTCATCCGCCGGGGCCGCCACGGGGGTCGGCGGCGGGGCATGGTGGATGACCGGGGCCGGCACATGGCCGGCGCGCAAGGCCTTGGCCTCGGCCCGCGATTCCATCAGTTCGTCGGCCAGCACGATGCAGGTGGCGATCAGATTCTGCACCTCGTGCCCGCCGCCGCCACCGGTCAGTTCCTGCATGCGGGCATCGACATAGGCCGCCAGTTCCAACAGGCGCTTTTCCTGTCCGTCCTCGCAATTCAGCGAATGGCTACGGCCGTTCAGGGTGAAATCGACGCGACGCATTTATCAACCTTCCTCAAGAACGCCTTGCAGGCGTGAAATCGCCGCGTCCAGACGGACCTTCATGACGCGGGCCTGTTCCTGTGCCTGCCGTTCGGCGTGGCGGGCAGCGGCCAGTTCCGCCTCCAGCCGCAGCTTTTCCGCCAGCCAGCCGTGGGTCGTCGCCCCGGCATCGATCCGATCCAGCCGCCGGGTCAGCGCACGGTCCAGCAGGCTGATGGCCGTATCCAGGCGCTCCAGTGCGGCAGTCAGGCTGTCCAAGGCAGGCTCACTTCGGGCAGGTGGAATGGACCATCGGCGCCGTTGGCGGCACAGACGACAGACCTTAGGGTCCCCCCTCCCCTTACGTCAACATTCGCACCGCAAAAATCGCGCGGGATTCCGTACAGGTCCGGCCCCACGGCACCGGGGGACCGCCATGCGGGCCTGTCGCTTGACCCTCCCGGCGGATTTGGCCAATTTGCGGCCACCATTCTGGGGGGTATCGGCCGTCGGACCGGGGCGGCGGGTACTGTCCATCCGTTTGCAGTCACGGTACAGCACGTCACGAGCAATGTCCGGCCACCAGCCAAGGCCGGCACCCCGCATGAAAGGCCACCGCGCAATGTCGTCCGATCTGACCGCCGGCGTCTCCCACGCCGATCTCGCCAACGCCATCCGCGCCCTGTCCATGGACGCGGTGGAAGCCGCCAAGTCCGGGCACCCCGGCATGCCCATGGGCATGGCCGACGTCGCGACGGTCCTGTTCACGCAGTTTCTGAAGTTTGATCCCAAGCGCCCGGACTGGGCCGACCGCGACCGGTTCATCCTGTCGGCCGGCCATGGCTCCATGCTGCAATACAGCCTGATGTACCTGACAGGGTATGAGGACATCACGCTGGACGAGATCAAGCGGTTCCGCCAGATGGGCGCCAAGACCGCCGGCCATCCCGAATATGGCATGGCACGCGGGATCGAGATGACGACCGGCCCGCTGGGCCAGGGTATCTCGACCGCCGTCGGCTTCGCCATGGCCGAGCGCATCCTGAATGCCCGTTTCGGTGATGATCTGGTCGATCACACCACGTACGTCATCGCCGGCGACGGCGATCTGCAGGAAGGCATCAGCCACGAAGCCTCCTCGCTGGCCGGCCATCTGGGCCTGTCCAAGCTGATCGTGCTGTGGGACGACAACCGCATCAGCATCGACGGATCGACCGACCTGTCCTTCACCGAGGATGTGAAGGCCCGCTACACCGCCTATAACTGGGACGTGTCGGCCGTTGACGGTCATGACCCCGTGGCCGTCGCCAAGGCTATCGCCGCTGCCAAGCTGACCGACAAGCCGTCGCTGATCGCCTGCCGCACCACCATCGGCTATGGCGCCCCGACCAAGGCCAATACGTCCGGCAGCCATGGCAGCCCGCTGGGTGCGGCCGAGATCGAGGGTGCCCGCAAGGCGCTCAACTGGCCCTACCCGGCTTTCGAGATCCCGGAAGCCATCCTGAACGCCTGGCGCGCATATGGCGACCGCGGCCACCCGACGGTCGATGCCTGGGTGAAGCGTCTGGCCCGCTCTGAAAACCGTCTGGCCTTCAAGGCCGCCATCGCCGGTGACCTGCCGGCCGAGGCGCGTGCAGCATTGCATGCCCACAAGAAGGCCGTGTCGGAGACGAAGCCGAAGATCGCCACCCGCCAGTCGTCGGGCAACACGCTGGACGTCATCGTGCCGCTGGTGCCGGAAATGATGGGCGGTTCGGCCGACCTGACCGGGTCCAACAATACCCGTGTCAAGACCCTGTCCAAGGCCGTGCAGAAGAACAGCTGGGATGGCCGCTACGTCCATTACGGTGTGCGTGAGCATGCCATGGCCGCCATCATGAACGGCATGGCCTTGCATGGTGGCGTCATCCCCTATTCCGGCACCTTCCTGGCCTTCTCCGACTACAGCCGCCCGGCCATCCGCCTGGGCGCGCTGATGAAGCAGCGGGTCATCCATGTCATGACCCATGACAGCATCGGTCTGGGCGAGGATGGTCCGACGCACCAGCCCGTGGAACATATCCCGGCGCTGCGCTGTATCCCCAACCTGCTGGTCCTGCGCCCCGGCGACGCCGTGGAAGCGGCCGAGGCCTGGGAAATTGCGCTGGATGCCAAGACCCGTCCGTCCGTCCTGGCCTTGACCCGTCAGAATCTGGCGACGATGCGTGTGGAGCACACGGACGAGAACCTGTCCGCCAAGGGCGCCTATGTCCTGCGCGAAGCCTCGGGCCCCCGCAAGGTGACCCTGCTGGCCACGGGGTCGGAGGTGGAGATCGCCTTCAATGCCCGCGAAAAGCTGGAGGCCGAGGGCATCCCGACGGCGCTGGTGTCCATGCCGTCCTGGGAACTGTTCGCCGAACAGCCCGAAGCCTATCAGAAGGAAGTGCTGGGCGATGGTCTGCGCATCGGCGTGGAAGCCATGGTCCGCTTCGGCTGGGACCGCTGGATCGGTGAGAAGGGCGTGTTCATCGGCATGCCCGGCTTCGGCGAAAGCGCACCTTACCAGGAACTGTATGCGCATTTCGGCATCACCGCCGACGCCATCGTGAAGGCGGCGAAGGAACGGCTGTAAGCCGTTTCCACCGGCTGGATCAGTTGTGACGCGAACGGCGCCAGGGCAACCCGGCGCCGTTTTGCTTTCTCAGTCCCGGTCGGGAGCGCCCAGCGGGAACAGGGGACGGAAGGGCCGGGCCTCCTCCACCGCGCGGGCGAAGGACGGGCGCGCCAGCAGCCGGGCGCGGTAGGCACGCAGCGTGTTCAGACCTTCCGGGATGGGATGCGTCCAGTCGGCATAGAACAGGGCCGGTGCGGCCGCGCAATCGGCCATGCTGAAATCCTCCCCGGCCGCCCAGGTGCGCCCGGCCAGCGCCCCCTCCAGCCAGCCATAGGCGCGGGCCAGCTTCTCCACCGCCAGCGCCATGCCGTCCCGCCGCTTCACGGGGTCGCCGGTCAAGGCACCGTCCACCGCATATTGGGCGGCATTCATCACATGCAGGTCGAAGAACCGATCCATGAACCGCACCTCCAGCGCCGCCATCGGATCATCGGGCAGCAGGCGGACAGGGCCCCGATGGGCCAGCTGCAGATATTCGATGATGATGCTGGTTTCCACCACCTGCCGGTCGCCATCGACCAGCAGCGGGAATTTGCGCAGCGGCCAACGGCCCAGCCATTGCGCGATATTGTCCGGCATATCCGGGGCGATGCAGCGGAAGTCGAACGGCGTCGCGTTCTCATACAGCGCAATCAGCACCTTCTGCGTGTAGGAGGAGAAGGGGTGGCCGTACACCAGCAGCGTCATTATCAATTCTCCCGATCCTGAGAGGCCAAACAAAGCCTCAATCAGCCACCGCTGGCAAGTCCGCATCCTGGGGGACGCCAGGGGGAACAGGGTGTATCATGGCGCCCATGACGTGTTTTGACGGTGGAGCGACCGGATGGGTGCCACACGCAAGGTGATCCTGGAATTGCCCGAAGAGGATGCAGCATTGCTGGACGAGTTGGTGCGGTCTGGAGCCTACCCTTCTAATGCGGCTTCGGTTTCCGCGGCGTTGAGCATGTTCAGATCAACTGAGGTGGATCCGGAACTGGAACAATGGGTCGAGCAGGTCGGAATCCCGTTACTGGCGGAAATTGACCGGGACTCCAGCCAACTGCTGACCCCAGAAGAGTTCGATCGGGAACTGGAATCCCACCGACGTAACCGCCGTGCAGCGAAGGCACGATGAAGTTCCGGGTCATATTCACGAGAAACGCACTGCGAAATTTATCCGAAATCGAAGATTACATCGCAGGGCGCTCCGGCGAGCGGCGAGCCGAGGATTTTGTGAATGCCATCCGGCAGACATGTCGGAACCTGGATACCTTTCCGCAAAGGGGTCGGCTCATCAAACGCGGGATCAGGGTGATCGGTTATGGCCGCTGGACAAACATCCTGTTCGCGGTCAACGGCGATCAAGTCACAATCCTGGGCATCCTGTATGGCGGCCGCGATCTCGACCGGCATTTGTATACCACGCCGCCCCATGACAAATGAAACGAAAGCAAAACGGACAGGCGCCGGCCCGTCGCTGCGCACCCCGCACAAATCCTGACCCGAAAGAGTCATGCCGGTAACACCATTACCTGAATTGCGGCCGGTTCATAAAAAAACTAAGCTGCAACCCGTGCGCTTCACGCATGGCGGAAGGGATTGTTGCGCCCTTGTCCCCGTGCGGATCAGAGGTTAATTCGGCTTTGGAACATGGGCCGCTCGCGCCCATCGGCACCCCGCCAGAGGCTGGCGGCGGCGCTGTTCAATCGGAGGAAAGCATGGCTGTCAAAGTTGCGATCAACGGGTTCGGGCGTATCGGCCGTCTGGTTCTGCGCGCCCTCTATGAAAGCGGCCGCAAGGACATCGAGGTTGTCGCCATCAACGATCTGGCCGACGCCAAGTCCAATGCCCACCTGCTGAAGTATGACAGCGTCCATGGCCGCTTCCCCGGCACGGTCGAGGTCGCCGACGGCAATCTGGTCGTCAACGGCCACACCATCCGTTCCGTGCAGCAGCGCGACCCGGCCCAGCTGCCCTGGGGTGAACTGGGTGTCGACATCGCCCTGGAATGCTCCGGCATCTTCACCAGCCGCGAAGCCGCTTCCAAGCATCTGACCGCCGGCGCCAAGAAGGTGCTGATCTCCGCCCCCGCCACGGACGAAGACCTGACGGTCGTCTATGGTGTCAACCATCAGAAGCTGACGGCCGAGCACAAGATCGTTTCCAACGCGTCCTGCACCACCAACTGCCTGGCCCCCGTCGCCTATGTGCTGAACAACGGCATCGGCATCGCCCATGGCTTCATGACCACGATCCACAGCTACACGGGTGACCAGAACACCGTGGACACGTTCCACAAGGATCTGCACCGCGCCCGCGCCGCTGCCCTGAACATCATCCCGACCAGCACCGGCGCCGCCAAGGCCGTGGGCAAGGTGCTGCCGGAACTGAAGGGCAAGCTGGACGGCACCTCGCTGCGCGTGCCCACCCCGAACGTGTCGGTCGTCGACTTCAAGTTCGTGGCCAAGCGCAACACGACGGTCGAGGAAGTGAACCAGCTGATCACCGAGGCCGCCAACGGCCCGCTGAAGGGCATCCTGGGCGCCTATGCCGAGCCGCTGGTTTCCACCGACTTCAACCATGACAGCCACAGCTCGATCTTCGCCTTGAACGAGACGAAGGTCATGGAAGGCAACTTCGTGCGTATCCTGACCTGGTACGACAATGAATGGGGCTTCTCCAACCGCATGGGCGACACCGTCATCGCCATGGCGAACGCGGGCTGATTTCCCGACTGACCTTCGCCGGCTGCCGGGTTATCCTGAAGCAGCCGGACAGGATCGCAAAAGGGGCGCCGTTCCGGCCGGAGCGGCGCCCCTGGCTTTTGCAACGACCAACACAGCCAACCACCACAGCAACGAAAGGGCGGATGGAAATGACCCCCAATGAAATCGCCCGGCTGCAGGCCTATCTGCGTCGGAACTTCGGCAACGAGAAGATCATCGTGAACCCGCCGGCCAAGAAGGGCCAACCCGTGGAAGTGACCATCGGGGAGGAGTTCATCGGCACGCTCTACCGGGACGAGGATGACGGCGACGTCTCCTACGCCTTCAACATGACCATCCTGTCCGAAGACCTGCCGAACATCGCGCCGGCCAAGGGCAAGTGATCCGCCCGGTCATTATGTATGACCGGCGCCATGAAAGCGGGGCGGCAGCGATGCCGCCCCGTCTTGTTTTACCGCCTTTACATCACGCCCAGATCCCTGGCGGTCAGGTCCAGCGCCAGACGGGCCAACCGCGCCACCTCGTCCGCTTCCTCCTGGGTCAGGGTCAGGGCCGGGGCAAAGACCAGACTGTCGCGGATGCCGCGCATGATCAGATTATTGTGGAAGCAATGATCGCGGGCCATCAGCCCGACCTTGCCCTTGCCGGGGAATCGTTCGCGGCTCTTGCGGTCCTTCACGATCTCGATGCCGCCGATCATGCCTTCCGACCGTATTTCCCCCACGATCGGATGGCCGTCCAGCGCCTCTTCCAGCTTCTGCCGCAGATAGGGCCCGATATCGGAGCGGGCGCGGTCGACCAGACCGTCGCGCTCGATGATCTCCAGGTTCGCCAGCGCCACGGCACAGGCCACCGGGTGACCGGAATAGGTGAAGCCGTGGTAGAACTCCCCGCCTTCCTCGATCAGTGTCTCTGCCACCCGATCCCCCACCATGACGGCCGACAGGGGCACATATCCTGACGTTATGCCCTTGGCCAGGGTCATGAAATCCGGCCTGATGCCATAGCGCTGGCTGCCAAACCAATGGCCCAGCCGGCCGAAACCGCAGATCACCTCGTCCGCGATCAGCAGGATGTCATGTTCCTTGCAGATGCGGTTGATCTCCGGCCAGTAGCTGTCGGGCGGGATGATGACGCCGCCGGCACCCTGCACGGGCTCCCCGATGAAGGCGGCGACATTCTCCGCGCCAAGCGCCAGGATTCTCTCCTCCACGGCGCGGGCCGCCAGCCGACCGAACGCTTCGGCCGACATGTCGCCCTGCCCCTCAAACGGGTAAGGCGACATGACATGGGCGAATCCGGGCAACGGCAGACCGCCCTGCTCATGCATCGCCGGCATCCCGTTCAGCGATGCCGCGGCCATGGTGGTGCCGTGATAGCCATGCTCGCGCCCGATGATGATCTTCTTGCCCGGCTTGCCTTTCAGCGCCCAGTAATGCCGGGCCATGCGCACGATCGTGTCGTTCGCCTCCGATCCGGAATTGGCGAAGAAGGCGCGCGACAGGCCCGGCGGCGTCAGTTCGGCCAGTCTGGCCGCCAGCCGCACCGTCGGCTCCGTCGTGGTCTTGAAGAAGCCGTGATAGAAGCTGAGCTGGGTCAGCTGCTCATAGGCGGCATCGGCCAGTTCACGCCGCCCATAGCCGACATTGACGCACCAGAGGCCGCCCATCGCATCCAGGATGCGGGTCCCCGAACTGTCGGTCAGCCATACACCCTCTGCCCGGGTAATGATGCGCGGCCCGCCCAATTGGGCCAGTTCCTTGTGGTCGGTAAACGGGTGCCAGTGATGGGCACCGGACAGTCGTTTCAGTTCGGCAGTATCGACGGTCGACATGGGGCTTGCTCCCAGGGATGTAGGGCTGAGGACGGGTGGACAAACACCATCAGGCCGGCGGGTTGAACCCGATCCGGGCGCACAGCAGCAGCATCTCTTCCTTGGGCGTGGGGCCGGTATAGATCATGCCCGATGATAGCGCCGCCGGCCCCGTCCCTCAACGTGGCAAAGGGGTCGGCAGGACGGCGGATAGCGGGACCGTATAGATATCCGCCATTCCCGCAGCCTGTCCGGGGCGGGCGACGGTGCTGGCGAAGGCCAGCCGATCCCCGGCACTGTCGCGCACCACCTGCGGGGTGAACTGGAAATCACCCATATTGACGCTTTCCGGCAAGGCCATGGCCGGTCCCCAGCCATCCCCCTGCCGATTGGCAGCGTAAATCCGGCCCTTTCCGTCGCGCAGTGACCAGAACAGGGCCGTTCCTCCATCCGGCGTCAGGGTGAAGTCCCCTTCCGGTGACGGGCTGTTGATCGGGGCGGGCAGCACCGTGGCGGCACCGGCAACACCGTCGGCCGTTACCGGCGACGCATAGATATCCAGATTGCCCGATCGGGCAGAGTTGAAATAGAGCACACCGCCATGCAGTTCCGGGCCCAGTTCCACGGCAGGGCTGTTCACCACGTCGCCCAGATGTTCAGGGGCCTGCCACACGCCCCTTAGCCGGCGCGACCGCCATATATCCGTATCCTTCTTGTCCGGCTGTGTCGGCGTGGGCCGGTTTGACACGAAATACAGCGTGTTGCCGTCCGGCGTGAGCCAAGGGTCGCTGTCTTTGTAGTGATCGTCGCTGAATGCGACAGGACGGGCGGGCGCCCAGACACCAGTTGCATCCCGCTGCGCGATCATGATGTGGGCCCCCTGGAAATTAACTTCCGAGCGGGCGAAGACCAAGGTGCGGCCGTCGGCGGAAATATTGAAATTATAGTCGTTGAGCGTGCTGCTGGCATCGCCTCGCATTTCCATCACAGCCGTCGGCCCCACCGCCGCCAGACTACCAACCGAGGCAAGCAGCAGGACCGACATGATGGACAGGCGACGACGCATCGCATTCTCCGGCAAGGGATTGGAATGCGGCACGCTAGCGCCTCCCCGTCCGGCCGTCAGGAGCCACCCGCGGTGCGGACAGGGAGGCCACTGGTCAGGTGGTCAGGCTGTCCAACCCCTGCTGGAACATGTCGGCCTCATCATCGCGGCGCTGTTGCAGGCCCGGCACCGTGGGCCACAGGCGCTTCATGGACCGGAACTGGTCGGGCACGCCGGCCGGTGTGCCGGCCAGGATCAGGTCATGAATGGTCTGCATCTCCGTGCGTGACGATCCTGTCAGGCTGGTACCGCGGTTATAGACCAGGCTGACCATGGCCCCCAAACACAGGCCCGGCAGTTTGTCGACGCCCGGGAAGGCCGCGATGGTGCGCCGCTCATAAGTGGGCAGCGTGTCGTTGGCAAAGACCTGGTTGGCGGCGGTCCAGGAAATGGTGATGCCCGCGAACTGCTTCACCAGCGCCTGCAGCTGGCTGTTGGCCGCATCGGTTCCGCCCTTGATCCCGATGGCCGTCAGCAGCGATTGCAGATCCGCGGCAGCCAGCACCCCGCCCCAGTCGCTCTGGAATCCGGCCGCGCTCTGCTGGCCCAGATCATAGCCGACGCCGATGGTGATGCCCGATTGCCCGCCGGGCCAGACCGGGTGGCAGGCCACCTTATTGTAATAGCCCTGGCCGCCCGTCTCCTCATTGATGATGAAATCGATGCTTTGTTGCGGAATCATCGGACTTCACTCCCATTGGTCGTAACAACCATATTACCCGAATGAAAACCCACCGCAATCGCTCGCGGGATCGAAGCTGGTTGACAGGCGGAAAAGATTGCAGAACCATAAGTGTATGCAATCAAGAATCCAACCTCTGCCGCTGGGCGAACGTATCGACCGTGTCCGTCTGATCCGGGCGGAAAATGTGGGGCCCGTCACCTTTGCCCGGCTGATGGAACGATTTGGCACGGCCACGGCGGCGCTGACCGCCCTGCCCGATCTGGCCCGCCGCGGAGGTCGCACCGCCCCTCTGCGCGTACCGTCGAGGGCGGAGGTGGAGAAGGAGGGGGCAGCCCTGGAACGGCGCGGCGGACGCTGGCTGTTCAAGGGAGAGGCGGATTATCCCCGCGCCCTGGCGGCGTTGGATGATGCGCCGCCCGTGCTGGCGCTGCTGGGTTTCCCGGCCTTGCTGGCCCGTCCCTGTGTAGGGATTGTCGGGGCCCGCAATGCCAGCATCGCCGGACGCAAGATGGCGGAGAAACTGGCCCGCGATCTGTCGGAAGCCGGGTTCACAATCGTGTCGGGCATGGCGCGCGGGATCGACACGGCCGCGCACCAGGGTTCGGTCGCCGGCGGTACTGTGGCCGTGGTCGCCGGTGGGGTCGACATCATCTATCCGCCGGAGAATGAGGGGCTGTATAACGACCTGGCCCAGCGCGGCGCCATCCTGGCCGAATCACCCCTGGGCACCGAACCACAAGCCCGGCATTTCCCCCGCCGCAACCGCCTGATCTCCGGCCTGTCGCTGGGCGTGGTGGTGGTGGAGGCGGCGCTGAAGTCCGGATCGCTGATCACCGCCCGCTTTGCCGCCGAACAGGGGCGCGATGTCTTCGCCGTGCCCGGATCGCCCATGGACCCCCGCGCCCAGGGCTGCAATCGGCTGATCAAGGACGGTGCGGCCCTGGTGGAAGGGGCGGAGGACATCATCACCCATCTGGCCGCCGCGGCCCGTGGCCCCCTGTCGGAACCCCCCGGCGGGCATTTCCGCAGCCCCTTCCCGGCAGTGGAGGACGAGGCGGAACTGGCAAAAGCGCGCCATCTGGTGGGTGAATGCCTGTCACCAACCCCGGTTCTCATTGACGAAGTGGTCCGCGGCTGCCAATTGTCTGCCGGAGTGGTCATGACGGTCCTGCTGGAATTGGAACTGGCGGGGCGGTTACAGCGCCATCCCGGGGGGCAGGTCAGCCTGATCTGATTGTTTGCCCGTCGGTATCCCTTCGTATCTTGAGAGGCGGGTCCTTCAGTGGCTGGCAGTGTCGTCATCGTCGAATCCCCGGCCAAGGCCAAGACCATCAACAAATATCTGGGACAGGACTTCACCGTCCTGGCCAGCTTCGGGCATGTGCGCGACCTGCCGCCCAAGGATGGGTCGGTTCGCCCCGAAGAAGATTTCGAGATGGATTGGGAGCTGGGCGACCGCTCCAAGCGTCATGTTGATGAAATCGCCCGCGCCGTAAAGGGCGCATCCCGCGTCTTTCTGGCCACCGACCCGGATCGCGAAGGGGAGGCCATCGCCTGGCATGTGCATGAACTGCTGAAGGAGAAGCGGCTGGCCGGCAAGGCCGAAATCCGTCGCATCACCTTCAACGAAATCACCAAGAGCGCGGTGCTGGACGCCATCGGCAAGCCGCGCGATGTGGACCAGGAATTGGTGCAGGCCTATCTGGCCCGTCGCGCCCTGGATTATCTGGTGGGCTTCAACCTGTCGCCCGTGCTGTGGCGCAAGCTGCCCGGTTCCAAATCCGCCGGCCGCGTGCAGTCGGTGGCGCTGCGCCTGATCTGCGAGCGTGAAGCCGAGATTGAGGCGTTCAAGCCGCAGGAATATTGGACCATCGAAGCGGAGTTCAAAACCTTCGACGGGGCCACCTTCACGGCCCGCCTGACCCAGTTGGATGGCAAGCGGCTGGAAAAGTTCAGCCTGGGTGACAAGGGTGCCGCAGAGGCAGCCCTGGCCCGCATCCGCCCCATGCTGTTCAAGGTTGGCCGGGTGGAGCGCAAGGAGGTGCGGCGCAATCCCTACGCCCCGTTCACCACCTCCACCTTGCAGCAGGAAGCCAGCCGCAAGCTGGGCTTCGGCGCCGTCAAGACCATGCGCACGGCCCAGAAGCTGTATGAGGGCGTGGATATCGGCGGCGAGACGGTCGGCCTGATCACCTATATGCGTACCGACGGCGTCTCCTTGAGCCAGGAAGCCATTGAAGGGTCGCGGCGGCTGATCGACCAGACCTGGGGCGGCAACTACGTGCCGGAAAAGCCCCGCATCTACAAGACGGCCGCCAAGAACGCCCAGGAAGCGCACGAGGCCATCCGTCCCACCGACCTGTTCCGCCGCCCGGACCAGTTGACCCGCTATCTCGACAAGGATGAGCTGCGGCTTTACGAACTGGTGTGGAAGCGCACGGTGGCCAGCCAGATGGCCAGCGCCGTGCTGGACCAGGTCACCGTCGACATCATGTCCAAGGGTGCGGAGGCTGTGTTCCGCGCCACCGGCTCCATCCTGAAGTTCGACGGCTTCCTGAAGGTCTATCAGGAAGAGAAGGATGATGACGGGGAGGAGGAGGAGAACCGCCGCCTGCCGCCCATGAAGGATGGCGACGACCTGACGCGCGGCGCCCTGAAGTCCGACCAGCATTTTACCCAGCCCCCGCCCCGCTATACGGAGGCGAGCCTGGTGAAGAAGATGGAAGAGCTGGGCATCGGCCGGCCTTCCACCTATGCCTCGACCCTGCAGGTTCTTCAGGAACGCAATTATGTGCGGCTGGAGAAGCGGCGGTTTGAGCCGGAGGATCGTGGCCGCCTGGTCACCAGCTTCCTGGAAAATTTCTTCAACCGCTATGTGCAGTATGATTTCACGGCGGCGCTGGAAGAAAAGCTGGACGATATCTCCGGCGGGCGCATCTTCTGGAAGGATGTGCTGCGGGAGTTCTGGAAGCACTTCCATGCCGCCATCGACGACACCAAGGAACTGACCATCACCCAGGTGCTGAACGCCCTGGATGATGCGCTGGGGCCCCATTTCTTCCCCGACCGCTTCGATGCCGAAGGGCACAAGATCGACACACGCGTCTGCCCCACCTGCGGGGCGGGCCGGCTGTCGCTGAAGCTGGGCAAGACGGGTGCCTTTATCGGCTGTTCCAA
This sequence comes from Niveispirillum sp. FG148, assembly GCF_057809655.1. NCBI lineage: Bacteria > Pseudomonadati > Pseudomonadota > Alphaproteobacteria > Rhodospirillales > Azospirillaceae > Niveispirillum > Niveispirillum sp. FG148. The sequence continues at coordinate 153,898 of NZ_JBMDKJ010000007.1, read as the reverse complement.
CTATCCGGAATGCCGCTATACCCGCCCGCTGGCCGTGGCCGGGGAAGAGGCGGAGGCCGATGCCGACCGGGATCTGGGCACTGACCCGGAGACGAACCAGCATGTGGTGATGAAGCGCGGCCCCTATGGCGTCTATGTCCAGTTGGGCGAGGCGGCGGCCAAGGGGGAGAAGCCCAAACGCGTCTCCCTGCCCCGCGGTCTGAACCCGCAGGATGTGGATCTGAACACCGCCCTGGCGCTGCTCTCCCTGCCCCGCTCGCTGGGCATGCACCCGACCTCGGGACAGGAGATCCAGGCCGGTATCGGCCGCTTCGGGCCGTATCTGAAGCATGGCGACGCCTACAAGAACATCCCGCCCGATGATGATGTGCTGACCATCGGCCTGAACCGTGCTGTCGTTCTGCTGGGCGATGGACCGGTGAAGAAGGCTGTGGCCGGTCGCGAACTGGGCAACCATCCCAAGGATGGCAAGCCCATCTCCATCGGCTCGGGCCGCTTCGGACCTTATGTGAAGCACAACAAGCTGTTCGCCAGCATTACCAAGGCCTACAATCCGGACAATCTGACCCTGGAGCAGGCCGTCGAACTGCTGGCTGCCAAGGCCGCCAAGGACACGGCCAAGAAGGGCACGACACCGGACGCGGCGGAGACCGAGGAAAAGCCGAAGAAGGCGCCGGCCAAGAAAGCCGCGGCACCCAAGGCTGCGACCAAATCCACGGCGACGAAGACGGCAAAAGCCACGACGACAGCCAAAAAGCCGGCGGCAAAAAAAGCCAAGGAATGACCTTGGCTTTGGGAACAGGGTGAACCATGTTCATCCGTATAAGGGGAGAAGTTCCCCGGAGGATGCCCATGCGTGCCCTGTTCCTGACCGGTCTGGTCCTGTCCATTATCGCCTTCTCCTCCGTCGCGGAGGAGACGAAGCCCGCCAACACCTTCACCTTGCTGAACAAACCGCAGCCGGCCCCGGCCGCTGTGGATTACAGCAACGGCGTTCCGGTTGCGGAGGCGCAGAAGCAGCAGGAAGAGGCCGCCTGCCGCGTGCGCAAGACGGTGGAGGCCGGTGTGGCCATGGGCGGGGTCAGCGGCAAATATGCCGGTGCCCGCCTGGATTACGGCAAGGATGACAAGGCCCTGGACCGGGGCTATGCCCCCAACCCCTGCCCCAAGACGGGCTTTGCCATGTCCCTGGCCGTATCGGGCAGCGACATGGAGGTGAAGCGGCGGGACCGTAGCAATGGCCGGCCCTTCGCGGATATTGACGGCTCCGCGGTGCACGACGCCGGACGCTGATCCCCGTCAGGACGGTCGGTTCAGGACACGCTCGATATTCAGGCCGACGGTCAGGGCGCCCAAGGCCCCACCAGCCTCCCCCAAAGAGATGCTGACCTGGACGATGAACTGCCCCGTTGACCGGTCAAAGGCGATGGTACCGACAAAGGCGGTTTCCGGTCCCTTGGGCACCGTCATCTGGAACTTTGCCTCGTCCCCCTGCCACAGGTCGCTGGGGATGGGGTCGGCGGCGACGGCCATGCCCGTCCGATCGAACAGCAGCAGTTCTTCCGCGGCGCCATTGCTGTTGGCCCGCAGTTCGGTCAGCACGGCGCCAAGCGGGTGTTCGCGCAAGGACTTCACCAGCGGGTGGTCGGCCTCACCGCGGTGGTCCTGAAAATCCTGGTCCTCCGCCGTGATCTGTTTGAATGGCTTGCCGGCATTGATATCACCCGCACGGCGCAGCAGCGCCATCAGATCAGGTGCGGCTTTCAGCCGGTCGACAATATGCCGGGCGGCAGCCAAGGCGGCACGGCGTTCCGTGGGCGACAAGGCCAGGTTGCCGGAAGCGCAATTGCCAACCTGCTCGTTGAACCGGTCCAGATAACCGGGACGAGCCGCCAGGAACGATTGTGAGAAATAGACGCCCAGCGGCATGTAACGCTGGAACGACACGGTCAGCCCAATGGCATCCACCCCTGCCTCTCGCCGGGCGGCGTGCAATTCGGATTCATCCATCAGCACAGCCTGCACCCGTCCACCCGACAGCATCCGCAGCAGCTGCAGGGCGTTACGGGCGGCGCCATCCGGTTCCAGGCCCTGGCTTTGCAGCCATTTCAACGGATTGGAACCCAGCACGGCGGCCACACGCCGCGTATCGGCCCTTCCATCCAGGATGGGGGGTGAAGCACCGTCCTTCGTCACCCATACCCACCGTTCCAGGGCCAAAGGCAGCGACAGATTGCGGTCATGGGGCGCGTCGATCTCCGGGGCCACGGAGAAAAAACCATCGATCGTGCCCTGGCGGACCTGCTCGCGGGCCCGCAGCCATGGTGCCAGACCGACCGTGTAGGCCTGACCCAGGCGCCCCATGATGCAGTCAAGGGCACGCATCGACGTGCCATCCAGCTCGCCGTCCACCATCTCCTGGTAGGGCGGCGCGATATTGGTCATCAGGCGCAGTTCGTCGGCGGCCCCGGCGCGCTGCGACGCCAGGGTGAACAGGCAAAGGATCAGGCACAGGCCGAATGACCGCGTATAGCCCAACACAGCCCCCTTCCGCCGCCGCGCGCGCCCAGCCGGGTGGGCGCGGACGCGTCGATCTCAGGGGCAAAGTCTATGCCTGTGCCGTAATGGAACATACCTATCCATAAGGTGTGCTTTCCACCAGGAACGCAATCACCCGGGCAGGTAGCCCATGTCAAGACACCGTCAGTCGGTGAATTTGTTGTTCTTGGGGAAGCCGTTGGGCGGCAGTTTGCCAGGTGTGCCGCGGAAGGCGATCCAACCGGACAATTCCGGCATCGCGACGGTCCGGATACGGCCTTCGGCCCCGCCCAGCTTCCACGACAACCCGTCAGCCAGATTGAAGATCTTCACGTCGGCCAGGCTTGCATCCTTGTATTTCTGCAAGGCCACGCCCTTGCCGCGGGTCATCAGCGGCAATTCATCCAGCTTGAAGACCAGCAGCTTGCGGTTATTGCCGATAACGGCAACTGCATCGCCCTCCACCACCGTCACCAGGGTGGCCACGGCCCCGTCGGACGGGTTCAGCACCTGCTTGCCGGCGCGGGTCTGGGCCACCACCTCGTCCGCTTCCACCTGGAAGCCGCGGCCGTCGCTGCTGGCCACCAGCAGCTTCTGGCCCGGCACATGCGGCAACAGGGCGATGATCTCCGCCTCGCCCAGATCGGCCATCAGACGTACCGGCTCGCCAAAACCGCGCCCACGCGGCAGCTTGTCGGCACCCAGCGTGTAGAATTTGCCGTTGCTGGCAAAGACCAGCAGCTTATCGGTGGTCTGCACACGCAGGACGAACGCTTCCTTGTCGCCATCCTTGTACTTGGTCTCCGCCGCCTCCACCGCCGTCAGGTGGCGGGAAACGGCACGGATCCAGCCCTTTTCGGACAGGAAGACAGTCAGCGGCTCGCGCTCGATCATGGCCTCAACCGGCACCACCACCTCGGCCGGGGCATCCCCCACCTCGGTACGGCGTTCGCCCAATGCCGTGGAGCGGCCGAATTTTTTGTCCATCTGCTGAACATCGCTGCGGATGGCCCGCCAGCGCTTGCTCTCATCCGCCAGAAGATCGGTCAGCTTCGCCTTCTCCGCCGACAGCGCATCATGTTCCTTCTTGATCTCGAACTCTTCAAGACGGCGCAAGGAGCGCAGGCGCATGTTCAGGATGGCTTCGGCCTGCACGTCGGAAAGTGAGAAGGTGCGCATCAGCTCCTTCTTCGGCTCATCCTCCTCGCGGATGATGCGGATGACCTCGTCCAGGTTCAGATACGCGATCAGATAGCCGCCCAGCACCTCCAGCCGATGCTCGATCTCCGCCAGCCGGAACCGGGACCGACGGATCAGCACATCCTGGCGGTGGGCCAGGAAGGCGTGCAGCACCTCGTGCAGGTTCATGACGCGCGGCAGGGTGCCGCCATCCAACACGTTCATGTTCAGGCTGAAGCGGATTTCCAGGTCCGTGTTGCGGAACAGTTGTTCCATCAGCACGGCCGGATCGACATTCCGGCTCTTGGGCACCAGGATCAGGCGGATATCCTCCGCCGACTCGTCGCGCACATCGTCCAGCAACGGCAGCTTCCGCTCCGTCAGCAGTTCGGCAATCTTCTCCACCAGACGTGATTTCTGCACCTGGTAGGGGATTTCGGTGACGACGACCTGCCAGGTGCCCTGGCCCAGCGCTTCCTTCGTCCAGCGCGCGCGCAGGCGAAAGGCACCGCGGCCGGTGCGATAGGCTTCAACGATATTGGCGCGCGGCTCCACCAGCACGCCGCCGGTGGGAAAATCGGGCCCGCGGATCCAGCTGACCAGTTCATCCACTGCCACAGGCCGGCGCTTTTCCGGTGCCGGCAGCAATTCGCGTTCGATGATCAGGTTCAGGGCGCCACAGATTTCCCCCACATTGTGCGGGGGAATGCTGGTGGCCATGCCCACGGCGATGCCGGCCGACCCGTTGGCCAGCAGGTTGGGGAAGGCCGCCGGCAGAACGATGGGTTCCTGTCCGTCACCATCATAGGTGGGGCGGAAATCGGTCGCATCCTCGTCCAGGCCCTGCATCAGGGCCTTGGCGACCTCCGTCAGCTTGGCCTCGGTATATCGCATGGCGGCGGCGTTATCGCCGTCGATATTGCCAAAGTTCCCTTGGCCTTCCACCAGCGGATAACGGCTGGCGAAATCCTGCGCCAGTCGCACCAGGGCATCATAGACGGACTGATCGCCATGGGGATGGAACTTGCCGATGACGTCGCCGACCACGCGGGCCGACTTTTTCGGCATGGTGTTGGGGTCCAGCTTCAGCTGGCTCATGGCGAACAGGATACGTCGATGCACCGGCTTCAACCCGTCGCGCACATCGGGCAGCGAACGGGAGACGATGGTGGACAGCGCATAGGACAGGTACCGTTCACCGAGCGCTTCGGCGAGGCGTTTGTCCAGGATTTCATAGGCGGCGTCAGTCATGCCCTCATCCATACCAGATATGGTAGGGGCATGGGTACTGGGTTCTATACTGGCCTTAGGGGATAGGGACTATGGCTGGCGGCCGGCATAGAGCAGGCGTTCGATAATGACCAGATCATCACGGATGCGGAAATAGATCGAAACCCGGCGTTCAAAACCGACCATCCGCTGGTCGGGTGTGACGTCGGGACGAAAGCGACCTCAATAGGGGAACGTGCGAAGGCCCCTGCAATATGCTTCCAGCCGAGCGATGTAACGGTCAGCCACAGCGTCGCCTCGATCTTCTGCGATACGGATGGCCAAATTGGCCATATCAACCAGAGCCTCGTCAGAGAAACTGACCAAATACCGTGCTGTCATCGTGCCCGGTCGCGCAGCACATCCCGTACCCGCCGAAACGCTTCTTCCATCGGAACCAGCGAGGACGGATCGCGTTCATACCTCTCGCGAACCGGCAATATCTGCGCCCGCAGCCATGCCGGATCGGCGTCGGCGAAGGGGCCGAGATCTTCCACTTCCATATCCGTGGCCGGCTTGCCGTCCATGGCGCATCGCCTCACAAGGGTTGATGATTAGAATATAACATCGCGCGGATTTGCTGTCATCCCGCGTCGGCCGGCAGACCATGCGCTCGGCCATAGCGTTCCACAAACCGCCCGCGCGCCGCCGGCACCTCGGCATGGCGCTGGGCAAAGGCGCTGCGTTCCAGGAAATGGCCCGTCAGCGCCAATCCCTGCATCACCTCCGCCGGCCCGCCGTCGGACAGGCCCAGCAGGAAGGGCGGCAAGGGCAGCAACTTGTCCTTGTAGGGTTCAGCGGCCGATGCCGACACGGCCCGGCCCGTGCGCGGGCTGACATGGGAAAGCCCATCATTGCCGGCAAACAGGTCCGCCGCCTCCCGTCCGCTGACCGCACATCGCGTCAGGTCCAGGCCGAACCCCACCTCCTCCAGCAGCCCGATCTCCCAGCGGACATAGATCTCAGCCCAGACTTCCGTCGACAGGGCGTCGAACAGGGCCAGGGTCGCATCGAACAGGGCCGGATGAGGTTCCCGGTCGGCCAGCAGCCCTTCCAGCAGGGCGCAGGCCGATGCCAGACAGGCGAGTCGCAGCGGATCGTCCAGCAAAGGCGCCGCATAGGCACGTTCCAGCTCCAGCGACCAGGTGCCCAGCTGATCCGCCAGCCGCGCCCGCCAGCTGGCGGCCAGCAGGTTGCCCGGCTCCAGCGTCGCACGCAGTCGCGCGGATTGTCCGCCATGCACAAGCCCTGCATGCCGCCCGTGATCGCGCGTCAGCAGCAAGGCCAGTGCCGCCGTTTCCCCATAGGCGCGGGCAGAGAGCAATATTGCTTGATCGGTCCAGTCCATGGCGCAAGTGTATAATAAATAAGGCCCGCCCGCGAAGGGGCATGGCCCGCTTGCACGAAAGTGGTATAGAGTTTTGCGCAATCAATCTTTCCAAATCTGACCGGCCTCTCCCTTGCCCCAGCCCCTATGCGACGACGAACTGGCCCAGCGTTATATGCTGGCGGGACTTTCCAGCGGCGAGGCCGTCTGGGACTGGGACCTGATCGCCGATACCATGTTCCTGTCGCCGGGTTTCCGCGATCATCTGGGGCTGCCGACCGAAGGGGCCGCGACGGCCCCGCGTGACTGGTTCGGCCGCGTCCATCCCGACGACCTGCAATGGCTGGAAGCGACATTGCGCCCGCGCCAGGACGAGGGTGGCCGGCGGTTCGTCATTGAACATCGCGTGCGCAACGGTCGTGATGACTGGACCTGGCTGCTGGTCCGCGGCTCTGCCATCGCCGCTGCCGACGGCACCGTCACCCGGCTGATCGGAACCGCCAGCGACATCACGGAGCGCAAGGAGGCGGAGGAGCGCCTGCGCATCAGCGAGGAACGGCTGGCGCTGGCGGCGGCGGCCACCAATGACGGGCTTTACGACTGGGATCTGCGCACCGACCGCCTTTATTACGCGCCCCGCTGGTGGGCTCTGATCGGCCTGACGGTCGACAATGGGGGCGACGGGCCGGAGGAATGGCTCAATCGCGTGCATCCGGAGGATCTGATCTGGTTACAGGCTACGCTGGACGCCCAGATTTCGGCTGCCGGCAAACCGTTCCAGATCGAATACCGCATCCTGCATGCCCGTGGTGGCTGGCGCTGGATGCTGTGCCGCGGCATCGCCGTACTGGACGGCGCGGGGGAGCCGGTGCGTCTGGTCGGGTCACAATCCGACATCACCGACCGCAAGATCGCCGAGGAGCAGCTGCGCATCAGCGAGGAACGCTATGCGCTGGCTGCCCAGGGCGCCAATGACGGCCTGTGGGATTGGCGTATCGCCGAAGGTGAAGTCTATTACTCCCCCCGCTGGTCCGACATGCTGGGCCTGCCCGGCGGGGAATGGGTGGGCACGATCGAGGATTGGTTCGCCCTGATCCATGCCAGTGACCTGCCGGGGCTGCGAGCGGCCTTCCAACTGCATCTGTCCGGCGGCATCGATCATCTGGAACACGAGGCCCGCGTCCGCCATGACAGCGGGGCGGAGATGTGGGTGCTGATCCGCGGCGTCGCCATCCGCGACGAACTGGGTGACGCCACCCGCATGGCGGGGTCGATGACCGACATCACGGCGCGCAAACGGGCGGAACAGCAGGTGCTGTTCGATGCTTTCCATGATGGGTTGACGGGGTTGCCCAACCGGTCGCTGCTGATGGACCGCATCAACCAGACCATCGACCGCCGCCGCCGCCCGGATGATCCGCCCTGTGCCGTCATCCTGTTCGACCTGGACCATTTCAAGACCATCAATGACAGCCTGGGCCCCAATACCGGGGATGAGGTTCTGCGCATCCTGGCCAAAAGGCTGGAGGCGCAGCGGCGGGCCGGCGACACCATCGCCCGCGTTTCGGCGGACGAGTTCGGGGTGCTGATGGATGGCGTCGTCGATGTGAAGGCGGCGCTGACGGCCGCCCACCGGCTGGCGCTCGCCATTGCCGAACCGATCCTGCTGCATTCGGGCGAGGAGGTGGTGCTGACCGTGTCGGGCGGCATCGCCATGTCACATACCGGTTACGCCCAGGCCGCCGACATGATGCGCGATGCCAGCCTGGCCATGTTCCGTGCCAAGGGGGCTGGCCGCAACCGGGTCGAAGTGTTCGACGACGCGTTGCGTGCCCGCGCCATGTCGCGCCTGCGGACGGAAGCCGACCTGCGTCTTGCCGCAGATCGCCATCAGCTGATGCTGCATTACCAGCCCATCGTACGCCTGGCCGACCAGACGGTGGCCGGGTACGAAGCGCTGATCCGCTGGCAGCATCCGGAGCGCGGCCTGATCTCCCCCGCCGATTTCGTGCCACTGGCGGAAGATACGGGCCTGATCCTGCAGATCGGCCGCTGGGCCATGCAGGAAGCCGCAGAACAGCTAGCGCGGTGGCAGCAGGCCCATGATAGCGGCCTGTTCATGAGCGTGAACGTATCGGGCCGGCAGATGCTGGACGACGATATCGTGGACACCGTGCGCGATGTACTGACCCGCACCTGCATCTCCCCCGGCACCTTGAAGCTGGAAATCACCGAAAGCCTGCTGATGGACGACCCTTCGCGGGTGGTGCCCATGATGCAGCAGATCCGCGATCTGGGTGTCAGCCTGTCGCTGGACGATTTCGGCACGGGCTATTCCAGCCTCTCCTATCTTCACCGCTATCCGGTGAATTCCCTGAAGATCGACCGGGCCTTCATCAAGGGGGCGGGCAGTGGCGACCGGCGGGAGGAAATCCCCCGCATCATCCTGCTGCTGGCCAAGAACCTTGATCTGGATGTGGTGGCGGAGGGGATCGAGAACCCGGCCGAGGTGACCTTCCTGCGGTCGCTGGAATGCCGCTACGGCCAGGGTTTCTACTTCTCCCGGCCCGTACCCGCCAGCGAGGCGGAACGGCTGCTGCTGCTGCCGTCCCTGCCCGCAACGACAGGGCAAGGGCCCGCGGCTTAGCCGACCTGGCGCTGGCTGTCGGCCAGGATGATCGCCAGCCGCTCGCGCAGTGCCCGCATTTCCGCCGTTACCTGCGTCGCCCGCCGCCCCAGGTCCAGGGACAGGGTGCGGGTCTCGCTGGCGTCGGACGCCACGCTGCGGATGCGATCGGACACCTCGTTGGTGCCGTCGGCAGCACTGGTGGCGCTGGCGCTGATGCTCTCCGTAGCGGCGCCCTGCTCGTTCACGGCGGCGCTGATGGTGGCGGCAATCTCGTCGATGCGGCCAATCACCTCGTGCAATTGATGGATGTCGGCGATCACCCGCTCCGTCGCCCGCTGTACTGCCGTGATCTGGGACGTGATCTCTTCCGTTGCCTGCCCCGTCTGGGTCGACAGGGTCTTCACCTCCGCGGCGACGATGGCGAAGCCCCGACCCGCCTCGCCGGCCCTGGCCGCCTCGATCGTGGCATTCAGGGCCAGAAGGTTGGTCTGACCGGAGATATCGCCGATCAACTGGGCGGCCCGGCCGATATTGTGCGCGGCATCGGCCAGCTGCGCCGCCACGGCGCGCGTCTGGCCGCCACGCTGTACAGCGTCATGCACCATGTCGGCCACTGCCGTCACCTGACGGCCGATCTCCCGCGAGGATGAAGCCAGTTCCTCTGTTGCGGCCGCGACATTCTGAACATTGCCGGTCGCCTCCTGCGCGGCCACGGCCACGCCGTCCGACTGTTCACCCGTGCGGGTGGCGGCCCCCGACATGCTGTCGGCCATGGTGGCAATGCCCGCGGCCTCGGCCAGCACGGCCTCAACGCGGCGGGTCATCTCCTGTTCCAGCGCCAGGGCCAGCCCCCCCAGCCGATCGGCCATCTCCTGCTTATGGGCACGCTCGCGTTCCTGCTCTTCGACCTTCAGCCGATCCATCTCCTCGGCGTTGACCCGGAACACGTCGATGGCGCGGGCCATGTCCCCGATTTCATCCTGCCGCCCGGTGCCGGGGATGAAAGACAGCCGCTCGCCCCGCGCCAGCCCTTCCATGGCCTGTTCGATCTGGGCCAGCGGCCGGGTGATCGACCGGACCAGCAGCAGTGACAGGCCGCAGAACAAGGCCACCAGGATGCCGCCGATGGCCATGGTCAGGCGTTGGGTATTGACGCGGATATCCCGTTCCGCCTGCTTGGCATCGGCCAGTCCGGCGCGGGTATAGGAGAACAGCCTGTCGATCAGCGGCGTGGTTTCCGCGAAAACACCCGTGAATTCCTTGACGGCGGCATTCTGCTGCGCGGTGGCATCGGCCAGGGCCACCATGTCCTGCCGATATTGGCGGGATAGGGCGTCGATGGTTTCCTTGGTCTGCGGGTCGAACTGCGTTTCGGGGATGAAGAAGGAGAATTCGTTGAATGCCTTGCGATGCTGGCCCAGATACCGGTCCTCCCCCGTCAGCAGGAAGGATTTCTCGGCATTGCGCATCTCCGCCATGCCGACGAACAGCTGTGCCCCCATGGTCACGGGCCATTTCTTCAACTCGGACTCGGCGGCAGTCACCGATTTGAACATCTGTCCGCGCAGCCCATCCTCGTCAGAGAAGCCGACGGTGCGCGCCGCATCGGCCACTTTGTCGAAGGCCGCCGTCAGACGGCCCAGCCGCTCCGACAGGGCGGTGATCGTGTCGACCTCATCGGCCGCCGACGGATGGGCGGACAGATCGGACACCGCCTTTTCCACCTCCGCCAGGGTGGCTTTGAAAGCCTCTCCCGCCGCACGGTCATGCTCACGCAGGAAACGGGTCGCATGCAATTGCAGCGCCGTGGTCCGGCGGTTCAGATCCGCCGCCGTTTCGGCGAAGGCCGACAACTCCGTCATCCGGTTGGTCGCATGTTCACGCCTTGCATCACCGATCAGGAACAGGCCGGCCGTCATTAGCACGGTCAACAGGGCCGCCCCGACCAGGAAGCCGATGCGTGTGGAGATAGACAGTTGCGCCAACCAGCCACCGTCCCCCTGTCGCCGGCCAAAACGCCAGTCGCCGCCATCGAACAGGTTGGCCCACCATTGACCCACGCTCTTGTGGCGTTTCAGGTGGGACTCCGCGGGGTCCATCGCCTGCGGCGTCTCGTTCGTCAGCGTCAGTTCCGTCATGCCGCACATCCCGATGTTGGGGTTCAGGAAACGTCGTCACTGTTCCAGGCAGTTGGTCCGTCGATAGAACGACCGACGCACCTGTACGGATGACATAGAGATCGGTTGATAAACAGAATGTCGCAATTCCATGAAGTTTCCATGACGTCATGCAATCAATCGGAGTCATTTTCAGGGATTCTGCGCATTACATCGTTCGCATGCCCCCCATGCGACTAACTTTCGATGATTTTAGATAAATCCTTGATGGTGGTTTTTTGACATGCACTCAGGCAACAGGTGGATACGGGGAATGGATTCTACGTAATCCAAGAATTCGCCTGGCATCACCAGACAGATTACATGGAACTGGTATAAACCAGAATATTCGCTGCCGGGCCTGCGGGACGCGCTGTGGATGCCGCCAATGGCCAGTTCATTTGTGCCGGGACATGCTTGTTGCTATGGTTATCCGCTAAACCCCGCCACCAGACGCCAGGGGATCATGGGGATATTGACACCGGAGTTGCTGATCCGCGCCTATGCCGGCGGGGTTTTCCCGATGGCGGAGAGTGCGGACGCGGATGATCTCCTGTGGTTTGATCCACCATTCCGGGGGGTGCTGCCGCTTGACGCCTTCCATGTGCCGCGCCGCCTGCGCAAGACGGTCCGGCACTTCCCCTTCGATGTGCGGGTGGATGGTGATTTTCGGGCCACCATGCAGCATTGCGCTGAACCGGCACCCGACCGGCCCCAGACCTGGATCAACGCGGAAATCATGGAAGCCTATTGCCAGCTTCACGCCATGGGCCATGCCCACAGCGTCGAGTGCTGGCAGGACGGGCAGATGGTGGGCGGGCTCTATGGCGTGTCGCTGGGTGCGGCCTTTTTCGGAGAAAGCATGTTCTCCCGCGCCACGGACGCCAGCAAGGTGGCGCTGGTGCATCTGGTGGCGCGACTGACGGCCGGCGCCTTCATGTTGCTGGACACACAGTTCCTGACGGAACATCTGTCACAGTTCGGTGCCAAGGAAATCCCGCGCCACCGCTATCGCGCCTTGCTGACAAAGGCCGTTTCGGCCCAGGCCGATTTTCACTGCCTGGAGGATGAACGGGCCTTGGTGTCCGACTTCCTGCAATCCTTGACCCACACGTCATAGACCGGGTGTTCCATGGCCGACAGGGCCGGGCTGGACGCGAACATCCAACCATTGAACACCGGCACCGCGGGCCCATCCGGGCGTCTCTCCTGCACATCCAGGAACGCCGCTGATTCCGGCGGATCAATGGGGGCCGACTTGCGGCAGGATTTGACAGTGATGGACAATTGCCCGAACGACACCACCTCCCCCACCTTCGCCTCGAAGGTGGAGGTGCGGGCGGTGACCTTGTCCAGGCCCTGCAAAAGCGCGATTGGCATCGGATCGAAGGTGCGGGCGGGTGGTGGCGGCGGGGCCGGCCGCTGGACGGTACCGGGGACCGGCATCGGCGGCTCCGCGGGGATGGCCGGATCAATGGCTGTCGGCGCCGGCGCGGACGACGGCCCTTCCTGCTGGGCCAGGGCTGCGGGACCGGCGAGCGCCAGTGTCAGGCACAGGGGAAGCAGGAATAAACGGGGCATGCTATGGAACCAGGGTTGCCGTGAAAGCGGTGCCGTCAGTGAAGCGGCCCATTCTGGCGGTATCATGGCCGCGGCAGAGATGACCTGAGGCCCAGCAAGCCGATCAGGGATGGTCCGGCGCGGCGGCGGCATCGCCCTTCTTGTCGCTGCTGGAATTGAAGATGAAACGGCCCAGCAGATCTTCCAGATTGACCGCGCTCTGCGTGTATTCGATACGGTCGCCGGCCTTCAGCTTGTCCTCTTCCCCACCGGGGTCGAGCTTCAGATAGCGCCCGCCCAGCAGGCTTTCGCTGGCGATGCTGGCCGTGGTGTCGCGCGGCAGCTTGACATTGCTGTCGATCTCCATGCGCACGACCGCCTGATAGGTCTGACTGTCCAGATATTGCTGGGTGACCGTGCCGACCTTGACGCCGGAGATGCGGACATCCGACCCGGCAGCCAGACCGCCGGTGCTGGTGAACCGCGCCTCCAGCGTATAGCCGGAAACGGATTTCACATTGCTGGTCGTATAGGCGAAGAACAGGAAGAAGCCGGCGACCAGCAGGACGACGGCACCCATCACTGTTTCGATCACATTCCGGTTCATGGACAGATCAGCTCCCTGACGCAACCCGGGCACGATAGCCCCGGCCTTAAACGCACATGGCGGCGCTTTTGCGGCGCCGCCATGGCACACATCCCTAGATAGGGACGATCAGTTCGGCGTCCAGGCCTCGTAATCGCCGGTCGCCTTGTCGCGCTTGCCGCCGGCGAACAGGTGGCCGGGCGGACGATAGGCCTGGACCGTCCCGGTCGGATTGGGTTGATGCGGCTGCTGCCAGCCCTTGTGGAACTGGCTGTCGGCCGCCAGCGGGGCTGCCATGTTGTAATGGATCCAGCCGTGCCATTCGGGCGGCACCTTGGTCGCCTCCGGCTCGCCCTTGTAAAGGACCCAGCGACGGGCCTTCATGCCGGGGCGGGCCTTCTTTTCCTCGAAATAGCGATTCCCGGCCGCGTCGGACCCGACCAGACGGCCGGCGCGCCAGACAAGCATACGGATCTGGATGTTGGCCATCCAGGTGGCCAGGGAAATGCGATCGCTCATGGTTATTCCGTGATGCGCAACGAAAGACGGCGGGGACTATGCACCGCCGCCGGGGAGCTTGTCCACTGCAACGCGGCATACCCTGCCCCCATGCGTTCGTCTATGGCCCCTTATGCCCGCGCAGTCGGTCGGCGGCGCGGCCGAAGCGGCCCGTATGATGGCGGATTTCCCAGATGGCGATGCCCATGCCGGCCACGATCAGCGGCAGGACATAATAGATAAAGCGATAGGCCAGCAGGGCGCCCAGGATGCCGCTGGCCTGATCCTGGTCGGCCATGCCCAGCATGATGATGGTCTCGAACACGCCAATGCCGCCGGGCACATGGCTGAAGATGGCCACGATCAGGGCCGCACAGAACAGGGCGACGAAGGAAGTGAAGGGCACATTCACGCCCACGGGCAGCAGCATCCACAGGATGGCCGCAGTCACCACCAGTTCGGCCGAGGCAATGGTGATCTGCGACAGCACCCCTCCCCAGCTGGGCAGTTGGATGGTCCAGCGCCACAGCTTCACGGGCTTGCGCGTCACGGCCGCGATGCCGACCACGACGGCCAGCCCTGCCAGCATGGCCGCGCCGATCAACTGCACCGCCACTTCCGGGATCTTCAACAGGACCGACACGGGATGCGGCCCGGCGATCATCCCGACGGCCCCCGTGAAGGTCAGGCCCAGCGTGAAGGTGGTGGTGGAGAAGACCACCACCTTGGCCACATCCCCGGCCGTCAGCCCCGCATTGCCATACGCGCGCAGACGCACGCCCGCCCCGCTGATCACAGCCCAACCGACATTGTTGGAAATGGCATAGCCGCAGGACGCCGCAAATGCCGTGGTGCGATACGGCACCTTCTTCTTCAGATAGATCAGCGCGGAGACATCATAGAGCGTGAGCAGCCAATAGGCGCCGCAGGTCAGGCCGATGGCCTTCACGACCTTGGACAGCGGCAATCCCTCAAGATAGGCCAGCACTTCGGCAAAGCTGATTTCCGCCATGACATGGCGGACCGCGATCACCAGCAGGATGGCCAGGAACAGCGCCGTCGCCACCCCCAACAACATCTTCTGCCGTCGGCTCATGCCGTTGTCGGCCTGGCCTTGGGTCGCGTCTGGGGACGGAGGATCGGGCTGTGGGGTCATTCAGGGCGCAACACGCGTAGCGGAAACCGGCAACATCCGGCTGGCGCACCCTGCCACCGTTGCGGACGGAATGAAACCCCCTGTCCGGTTTGGATATGCCTGTCGGCGGGACACCTGGCCCAATGCACCAGACGAGATGGGGATGCGCACGACTCCGGCAAGGGGGCTGTCATAAAAATCCAGCCTTTCCGCCATTCCCGTGACCACCTGCGACATCGCGTCCGTTCCATTGCCGTCAACCACAAGAAGCAGTGTATGCCCCTGATATAGACAACAAAATCTAGTTGCCGGAGGGGCATCGCTGGCCTAGCCTTCGGGCTGTCACCATATATTGCGGTGCGGGTGCAGCCGGTCCCCAGGGGCGGGAAGACGGCTGTCCGCACCGCGGGTTTTGTCTGGAAGGGGCAGAGGACAATGCGTATCGAACGCCGTTTCACCACCGGGGGTCAGGACGCCTATGCCGGCATCCCGTTCCGACAGGCGACGAGCGAGATTCGCAATCCCGACGGTTCCATCGTCTTCCAGGCCAAGGACATCGAAGTGCCGGCGGAATGGAGTCAGGTCGCCTGCGATATCCTGGCCCAGAAATATTTCCGCCGCGCCGGCCTGCCCGCCGCCCTGAGGGCGGTGGAGGAGAATGCCGTCCCCTCCTTCCTGTGGCGCCATGTCGCGGACGAAAAGGCCCTGGCCTCCCTGCCGGCGGATGCGCGCACCGTCGGGGAGACGTCGGCCAAGCAGGTTTTCGACCGTCTGGCCGGCACCTGGACCTATTGGGGCTGGAAAGGCGGCTATTTCGATACGGACTCGGACGCATCCGCCTTCTTCGACGAAATGCGCTTCATGCTGGCCCGTCAGATGGCGGCCCCTAACAGCCCGCAATGGTTCAACACGGGCCTGCACTGGGCCTATGGCATCGACGGTCCCAGCCAGGGCCATTTCTATGTCGATCCCGAAACGGGCGCAGTCGTCCCCTCCCGCTCCGCTTATGAGCGGCCGCAGCCGCACGCCTGCTTCATCCAGTCGGTGGCCGATGATCTGGTGAATGAAGGCGGCATCATGGACCTGTGGGTCCGCGAGGCGCGTTTGTTCAAGTATGGTTCCGGCAGCGGAACGAACTTCTCCCGCCTGCGCGGGGAGAATGAGAAGCTGGCTGGCGGCGGCAAGTCGTCGGGCCTGATGAGCTTCCTGCGCATCGGCGACCGCGCCGCCGGCGCCATCAAATCGGGCGGCACCACCCGCCGCGCCGCCAAGATGGTGACGGTCGACCTCGACCACCCCGATATCGAAGCCTATATCGACTGGAAGGTGGTGGAAGAACAGAAGGTCGCCGCCCTGGTCACCGGCTCCAAGCAGGTGTCCCGCCACCTGAACATGATCATGGCGGCCTGCAATGAAGGGATCGGTCCGGATGCGGAACGTTTGGACCCGACCAAGAACAAGGCCCTGAAGCGGGCCGTCATCGCCGCCCGCCGCGATCTGGTTCCGGAAAATTATATCCAGCGCGCCATCCAACTGGCGGGCCAGGGTTTCGCCGGGATCGATATCCGCACCTTCGACACCGACTGGGATTCGGAAGCCTATCTGACCGTCAGCGGCCAGAATTCCAACAATTCCGTGCGCGTGCCCAACGGCTTCCTGGAAGCGGTGGAAAGTGACGGTCCCTGGAACCTCACGCGCCGCACGGATGGCAAGGTGGCCAAGACACTGCGCGCCCGCGACCTGTGGGACAAGATCGGTTATGCCGCCTGGCAGTCGGCCGATCCCGGCGTGCAGTTCGACACGACCATCAATGAATGGCACACCTGCCCCAATTCGGGCCGGATCAACGCGTCGAACCCGTGCAGCGAATATATGTTCCTGGACGATACGGCCTGCAATCTGGCGTCCATGAACCTGATGGAATTCCGCCGGACCGATGGCAGCGTCGATATCGACGCCTTCACCCATGCCTGCCGGCTGTGGACCATCGTCCTGGAAATCTCCGTGGCCATGGCGCAGTTCCCGTCGCGGGAGATTGCGCGCCTGTCGTACGATTTCCGCACCCTGGGCCTGGGCTTTGCCAATATCGGCGGTCTGCTGATGGCCGCCGGCCTGCCCTATGACAGTGTGGAAGGCCGCGCCCTGACGGCCGCCATCACGGCGCTGATGACGGGTGTCGCCTACAAGACCTCGGCCGAAATGGCGCGGGAGCTGGGGCCCTTCCCCGGCTATGCCGCCAATGCCGAACCCATGCTGCGCGTCATCGCCAACCATCGCCGCGCCGCCCATGGTGCCCGCACCGGTTATCAGGGCCTGTCGGTGGCGCCGGTGCCACTGGTCGGTGACGAATGCCCCGATGCCGATCTGGTGGCCGCCGCCCGCCGTGCCTGGGACGAGGCGCTGGACCTGGGCAAGGAACATGGCTACCGCAACGCCCAGGCAACCGTGATCGCACCGACGGGCACCATCGGTCTGGTCATGGACTGCGACACGACGGGCATCGAACCCGACTTCGCCCTGGTGAAGTTCAAGAAGCTGGCCGGCGGCGGCTATTTCAAGATCATCAACCGCGTCGTGCCGGAAGCGCTGTCGCGTCTGGGCTATGACGACGCCACCATTGCGAAGATCGAACGCTATGCCGTGGGTAACGGCACGCTGGTGGGCGCGCCCGGCATCACCCATGACCGGCTGCGCAAGCTTGGCTTTGGCGATGCCGAGATCGAGCGGGTGGAGCAGGCGCTTGAGGCCGCCTTCGACATCAAGTTCGTCTTCAACAAATGGACGCTGGGCACGGAATTCTGCACCGATGTGCTGAACATCCCGGCCGACCTGCTGGACAGTTCCGGCTTCGATCTTCTGGCCCATCTGGGCTTCACGAAGAAGGAGATCGAGGCGGCCAACGTCTATGTCGCCGGCGCCATGACCCTGGAGGGGGCGCCGGGCCTGAAGGACGAGCATCTGCCGGTGTTCGACTGCGCCAGCCCCTGCGGCAAGATCGGCAAGCGCTTCCTGTCGGCCGAGGCCCATATCCGCATGATGGCGGCAGCACAACCTTTCATCTCCGGCGCCATTTCCAAGACCATCAACATGCCCAACAGCGCCTCGGTCACGGCCTGCAATGACGCCTACATGCTGTCCTGGCGTCTGGGGCTGAAGGCCAATGCGCTTTACCGCGACGGGTCGAAGCTGTCGCAGCCGCTGAACGCCCAGGTGCTGGAAGAGGACGAGGATGATCTGCTGGACGAGGAGCAGACCCTGGTCGAACGCATCATGGAAGCGCCTGCCGCCGCCCGCGTCGCCGAAGTGGCAGAGCGGGTTGTGGAGCGCACCATTGAACGCGTGGTGGAAAAGGTCGTCCGGATCAGCGACCGGGAAAAGCTGCCGCAGCGGCGCAAGGGCTACACCCAGAAGGCCATGGTCGGCGGGCACAAGGTCTATCTGCGCACCGGCGAGTATGAGGATGGTCGCCTGGGCGAGATTTTCATCGACATGCACAAGGAAGGGGCCGCTTTCCGCTCGATGATGAATAACTTCGCCATCGCCGTGTCGCTGGGCCTGCAATATGGCGTGCCGCTGGAAGAATATGTGGAGGCCTTCACCTTCACCCGCTTCGAGCCGTCGGGCATGGTGCAGGGCAACGACGCCATTAAGATGTCGACCAGCATCCTGGACTATGTGTTCCGGGAACTGGCCATCTCCTATCTGGGCCGCAACGATCTGGCGCACGCCACGCCGGAGGATCTGCTGCCCGACACGATGGGACGCGGCGATGCCCAGGCCGATCTGGCCGGCATGCCGGAAGCCGCCAATACGGCCCCGGAACTGCCCGACAATGCCGCGCGCATGACCCAGGAGACCCTGGCGGCCGTAGCCCGCATCGCGTCCACCGGCTATGTCCGTTCCAACCTGCGCGTCGTGCCGGGCGGGCAGCAGAGCCGCATTGTTACCGCCTTCCAGCAGGCCACCACGACCAGCTATGCCGCCACCGGCACCGACGCGCCCAAGGCGTTCAGCGGCGGGACAACAGTGCATTCCGACAGCCTGTCCAGCACGGCCCTGCGCGGCGGCGCCGTGGGACGCCAGGACGCGCGCTTTGAACGCATGAAGGAAGCCCGCGCCCGCGGGTACGAGGGCGACCCCTGCCCCGAATGCGGCAACATGACCCTGGTTCGCAACGGCACCTGCCTGAAATGCGACACCTGCGGCGGCACGACGGGCTGCAGCTGAGGAAGGCGGCTTACGCCGCCTTCTGTCCCGCCAGGAACGCCTCATGCGTCGGCATGCTTTCGGCGGCCTGGCGGATGCGGGTGCGCATGGTGGACATCCGCTCCCGCACCGCCTCGACCGGGTGCATGTCGACCAGGGGATCGTACCCCGCCGGCTCGATCCCCTGCCCCAGCATCACCGCGATCCAGCTTGTATCCGTGAACAGGGCGCGGGCACGGGTTGATATCCGGCCGCGGCGGCGGAAAAGCTCGATCCGGCTTTTCAGGCTGTCGGGAATATCCATGGTCCGGCAATGGTTCCAGAACGCGCTGTCGGACCGTTGCGTCACATGATAGTGCAGGATCAGGAAGTCGCGCACCGCCTCGAACTCGGCCTGCGCCAGGGCGTTATATTCCGCCACTTCCGCCGGATCGATGCGACCGCCGGGGAAGAAATCCAGCAGCTTGGTGATGCCCGTCTGGATCAGATGGATCGACGTGCTTTCCAGCGGTTCCAGGAACCCGGACGCCAGACCCAGCGACAGGCAGTTCTTCACCCAGGCCTGTTTGCGCCGCCCGGTGACGAAACGCAGCAGCTTCGGCTCAGCCAGCGGTTCCCCGTCCAGGTTCGACAGCAGGATGTCGCGGGCCTGTTCCTCCGCCATATGGTGGCTGCTGAACACATGACCATTGCCGACGCGGTGGCGCAGCGGGATGCGCCATTGCCAGCCGGCCGCCCGCGCCGTGGATCGTGTATAGGGCGTGATGCGGCCATCACCGGATGAAGGCACGGCCCAGGCCCGGTCACAGGGCAGCCAGTGCGTCCAGTCATCGTACCCCGTCTTCAGCGCCTTTTCGATCAGCAGGCCGGTGAAGCCCGTGCAGTCGATGAAGAAATCGGCCGTCAGCCGCTCCCCATTCTCGCAGATCACGGCGTCGACGAACCCGTCCTCCCCGCGCAGAGCCACATCCACCACCTTGCGATCCATCCGCACCACGCCCAGCCTTTGCGCATAAAGCCGCAGATACTGAGCATAGAGCGAGGCGTCAAAATGATAGGCGGAGCCGACGACGGACAGGATGCTGCGCGGGTCGGTGACGGGGGCCATGTAACGGCCCAGCTTTGCCATGACGCTGCACAGCGAATAATCCTCCAGACTGCCACCCTCCCCCAACTGGTTCAGGCGCAGCCAATATTGATGCGTGTAAGTCGCATCCAGACTGCCGCCATGCACACCAAACGGGTGGAAATAGCTGTGATCCAGGCGCGTCCAATCCCGGAACTCGATCCCCAGCTTGTAGGTGCCGTGGGTGTATCTCAGGAAATCCTGCTCATCCAGACCCAGCATATGGTTGAAGCCGCGGATGGCCGGGATCGTCGCCTCCCCCACGCCGACGGTGCCGATCTCACTGCTTTCCACCACCTGGATCTGACAATGGCGCCCTACGGCCCGCGCCAGGGCCGCCGCCGCCATCCATCCGGCCGTGCCACCGCCCACAATCAGGATGCTGCCCGGAAGATTGCCCGTCATGACGCCTCACTCCCCAAAATCCGCGCAGGCTTGTACCGCCCGCTTATCGACTGGAAATGACGATAACCCTTGGCCCCGTGGATGAAAACCGCGGGCCCAAGGGCTATTGAAGAAGAACGGGCGCCGGATTTCCCCGGCGCCCGATACCATGACGCTTTACTCGCCCAGCTTGAACCGGATGCCCGCCATGATGCGCTGCGAGCCCGAGCTGTAGGTGAAGGGCAGGTTGGTGTACTGCAGATACTGGCTCTGGTCTTCCTTGGTCAGGTTGATGCCTTCCAGGGTCAGACCGATCTGGTCAGTGACCTGATAGGCGATCTGGGCATCCAGCTGACCATAGGACCGGTTCCAGATCCCCAGGGTGCGGTTGACCGCGCCGTCGCCGAAACCGAAATTGCCGGCAAACGACTTGTTGCGCCAGGTGTAGGAAACGCGCGTCTCCAGACCTTCATATTCGTAATAGAGCTGACCATTGAAGGCGTGCTTGGACACGCCGGGGATGGGCAGGCCTTTGTCGAAATCGTTGGCGATCGGCGACTTGCTGTCGGAGTAGGTGTAATTGACGTTGAAACCGACGCCGAAATCGAAGGCGTACTGCGCGCCCAGTTCGAAGCCCTTGATGCGGCCACCCTCGCCATTGACCGGACGCTGAATCGGGGTATTGCGACCACCGGCCTGATCCATGACGAATTCGGGCTTGGTTTCCGTGGCGATAAAGCTGTCCACTTCCTTCCAGAAGCCGACGGCCGACACCAGACCCTGGCTGCCGAAATAATATTCATAGCCCAGATCGAACTGCGAGGCGCGGAACGGATCCAGATCGGGGTTGCCGGCCGAACCGTTGGTGGCTTCGAACAGGTTGGTGGTCGGGTTGCGGGTGAAGTCGACACGGAAACCGCGACCCAACTCGAACAGGTTCTGGCGGGCCACAACGCGCGAAGCGGCGAAGCGCACCTTCTGGCCTTCATCCAGGTCGAAGACCATGTTCAGGCTGGGCAGGATGTCCGTGTAGGTCCGTTCATTCGCCACCGTCTCATAGTCGCGCAGAACGCCGTTCCAGCTGTCGGTACCCAGATAGACCGGGTCCGGATCGGTGGCGCGGTTCTGATAGACGGTGAGGTTGGTGTGGATCAGGCGGGCGCCGACATTGATGTGGTAGCCGTCGCCGGCATCGCCGATATCGGCCATCAGATAGCCGGAATGCGTTTCCTCCTTCACTCGGAAGCTTTCCAGCGGATCTTCATAGAAGGCGAACGGGGTCGACGGATACAGCGCCTGGATCCAGGCGGCCCCATCCTTCATCTGGCTGCGATCCTGGACCAGGACCTTGCCGCCCACCATGTCACCGGAGGAGAAGAAATTGTTGATGGTCTCCACACGGCCAGCCGCCCCGGTGAAGGTCTGGAACGGTGTGATCAGCGGCGGGGAATTGCCGAAGCGGTTGTCGCACTTGGCCGGAATACCCGGCGTTCCCTTCGGCAGTTCGCAGGACTTGAAGCCGATGGCGCCGTCCTGGAAATAGCCATAGGGCGTCCACTTCTGACCGAACTTCGTGCCATCCAACTCGCCCTTGCCGGAATAGTCGGCCAGATAGCGGCCACGCGTATAATCGACATCGCGCGAGGCGAAGCGATAACCGGCGGACAGGTGAACATTGCCGGACTTGATGAATTCCGGGTCATATTCGCCATCGGCGCGCAGCGAATAATTTTCCAGATCTGCGCGGTCACCGAATACCCAGTGCGACTTGAAGTAACCATAGGCCGGGTTGGTGTAGAGGTCCGGCGTGCTGGCCAGGCTGAAGGACGGCAGGACGCCATTGCCATTATTATAAGTGAACAGGTAATTGGCCGGTGCCGCCGGGTTGGCCGCCTGGTGGCTGTAACCTGTCGCGCTCTTGGCATCGGCCGTCGGCACACTGTACTTGGTATAGCGCACGTCATTATTAGCGCTGTCACTGAACAGGCTGGACTTGGCATAGGCGCCGCGCACAGAACCGCGGAAATTGCCGCCGCCATCATATTTCAGCTTCAGGCCGTAATTGTCGGCATCGACGCTGGAATTCTGCACATAGGAGATCGCCTCGGCCGAATTGGCGATCAGGGTACCGTTGATCAGCACACCGTTGCTGTCGATCGTATAGGGCTTGGTGGCATCCAGGCCCGGGCTTTCGATGGCGAACGGGAATTTCAGCGAGGCTTCCGACGTCAAAATATCGGATTCAGAGTGGAACCACTCGCCCGACAGTTCCAGGCTGTCGGACAGGACCACAGCGCCGCTCAGCGAGCCGCCGATGCGCTTGCGCGACTGGTCGCGGTCGGTGGCGTAGCGGTATTCGGGTGCGTAGTAATTGGTCTTCACCGTGGCCTTGTCGCCGCGCTCGGCAAAGCGCCAGTTGCCGCGGTTCTGGCCCTGCAGAACGTCCGTCTGCACATTCTGCTTGTCGTAGGACAAGGTGCCGATGAAGGCGGCCTTGTCGCCCCAGTTATAACCGAAAGCCGCAGCACCCAGCGGCTTCCAGCCGCCTTCGGCGTGGCTGGACTTGGCGCCGCGGATGTTGCCGGCCACCGTGTAGCCCTCATCCAGCGCCAGCGGATTGCGGGTCTTCAGGTTGACCGTGCCGCCCAGACCGCCTTCCAGCAGCCTGGCATTCGGCGACTTATAGACATCGACCCCGCCCAGCAGTTCCGACGGCACGCCTTCCAGACTGTCGGTATTGCGGTCCTGGCCTTCACCCAAAGTGAAAACCTCCAGACCGGTCAGGAAAATCTCGTCGTTCAGCAAGGTGACGTTCTGGTCCAGACCGCGGATGCGGACCTTGGTCCCCTGCCCGTTATTGCGGTCGATCTGCACGCCGGACAGGCGCTGCAGGCTTTCGGCAATGTTCTGGTCCGGGAACTTGCCCATGTCCTCGGCGGTCACGGACTCGATGATCTCGTTGGCATTGCGCTTGGTCTGCAGCGCATTGGCCAGCGAGGCGCGGAAGCCGGTGACGATGATCTCGTCCAGCGTCTGTTCGCCGCCGGCCGGGGCCGCGGCCGGCGCCTGCTGCGCCAGAACCGGCAGGGTGGCGCACAAGGCGACGGCCGCCGCACCACCCAGATAGAATCCAAGATTGAATTTACGCGACATCTCTTTCCTCCCATGAAGGCGTCAGAGCCATTAAGGCATTTTGATTTATTTATTGCCCGGCATGCGGGCACATCTGTGGCGGATCCATGTCAACCTCCTCCCTGGCGGCTGGTGGGCAATTTGGCCTTTAGGCTGTTCTTGATGGCCCGGTTTTCACCATGAACAATATTGACAGCGCAGTCAATAGCGTTTGATAACGCTGTCATTCGCAAGGCCAAGTCAGGATATCCGTTCGCAGTGCAGCAAAAAACCCCAGTTTTGCTGGAGTAAATGAGGTTGTCTCGGCGACGAGCGCCAAACAGGAAATGCCCTTGCATACGATTGACATCGCTGCCAATGGCGGATACAAACATTGGCGACTGACGAACATGTCGTCGGTCAACATGTTGAAATACAAGCGTTATGTATGATAACGCTAACTTAACGACCTTGCCCCGCGACCGAATCGGTCAATGGTCCATGGCGTCAGATAGCGTTGTCATAGTTGGAGACCAAAGTCCGGGCGGAATTCCATCGCTGTCCCGTGTGGATTTGCAAGGCAGCGGCCAAAACCGTTCCCTTCAGGCGTTGACAGATGGGCGAGATGATGTCATCTCATCTGACAACGATGTCAGATGAGATGACAGATTCAGCCGTTCCCGCTCGACCGAGGAATGGCATCCAACAAGAATGTGATTGCGGGAGGATGAACGTGAAGTCGAAGAAGTTAACGCGCGGCCTGCGCGCCATCGGCTTTGTCAGCGCAATGGCCCTGACGGCGGGCCTGGGTGTTCAGGTCGCCCTGTCGGCAGACAATGCCGTGACGCCGACCGCCTCCCTCCATCCCGAAAAATGGCCGAAGCCCGCCAGCCAGCGGCTGATCGACCCGGCGATCGAAAAGAAGATCGACGCGCTGATGGCGCGCATGTCGCTGGAGGAAAAGGTCGGCCAGACCATTCAGGCCGATATCGCCAGCATCAAGCCGGAGGACCTGCGCAAATATCCGCTGGGATCCATTCTGGCGGGTGGCAATTCGGGCCCGAATGGCGACGACCGCGCCCCGGCGCAGGCTTGGCTGGACCTGGCGGATGCGTACTACCGCGTTTCGATGGAACAGAAGCCCGGCCGTGTTCAGATCCCCGTGATCTTCGGCGTCGACGCCGTGCACGGCCACGGCAATATCGGTGCGGCCACCATCTTCCCGCATAATATCGCCCTGGGCGCCACGCGCGACCGCGACCTGTTGCGGCGCACGGGCGAGGTGACGGCGCGGGAGATGGCGGCAACGGGCATTGATTGGACGTTTGCACCGGCCCTGTCCGTCGTCCGCGATGATCGCTGGGGCCGCTCCTATGAAGGCTTCTCTGAAGATCCGGAGATCGTGGCTTCGTACGCCGGCGCCGTTGTGGAGGGTATCCAGGGGATCATCGGTTCCAAGGAATTCATGAAGCCGGGCCACACAGTGGCCACCGCCAAGCATTTCCTGGCCGATGGCGGCACCGATGGTGGCCGCGACCAGGGCGACGCCAAGATCAGCGAGGATGATCTGGTCCGGCTGCACAATGCCGGCTATCCGCCGGCCATCGATGCCGGTGTCCTGACCATCATGACATCCTTCAGTTCCTGGCAGGGCATCAAGCATCACGGCAACAAGCAGCTGATGACTGATGTGCTGAAGGGCCGCATGGGCTTCAACGGCTTCATCGTCGGCGACTGGAATGCCCATGATCAGGTGCCGGGCTGCACCAAATATAACTGCCCGACCTCGCTGATCGCGGGTCTGGACATGTACATGGCGTCCGACAGCTGGGAACAGCTGTACATGAACACGTTGGCGCAGGTGAAGGACGGGACCATCCCGATGGCGCGCCTGGATGACGCCGTGCGTCGTATCCTGCGCGTCAAGTTCCATGCCGGCCTGTTCGACAAGCCGGCGCCGAAGGACCGCAAGGATGTGCCCGCCATCGCCACGCTGGGCAGCCCGGAAAACCGCGCCGTCGGGCGCGAAGCGGTCGCCAAGTCGCTGGTTCTGCTGAAGAACCAGGGCGGGATCCTGCCTTTGTCACCCAAGGCCAAGGTGCTGGTCGCCGGCGACGGGGCCGATAATATCGGCAAGCAGGCCGGCGGCTGGACCATCTCCTGGCAGGGAACCGGCAATCGTAACGACGAATTCCCCGGCGCCACCAGCATCCTGGATGGGATCAAGGAGGCGGTCGGTGCCGCCGGTGGCGCCGTCACCTATGACAAGGCCGGCATCTACAAGGACAAGCCGGACGTCGCCATCGTCGTCTTTGGCGAAGAACCCTATGCGGAATTCCAGGGCGATGTGGAAACCCTTGAATTCCAGCCGGGTGAGAAGGCCGACCTTGCCTTGCTGAAGAAGCTGAAGGCCCAGGGCATCCCCACGGTCGCTGTCTTCCTGTCAGGTCGGCCCATGTGGGTGAACCCGGAGATCAATGCCTCGGACGCGTTTGTGGCAGCCTGGCTTCCCGGGTCGGAGGGTAATGGCGTCGCCGACGTGCTGTTCCGGGACAAGGACGGCAAGGTGAAGCATGACTTCACCGGAAAACTCTCCTTCTCCTGGCCCAAGACGGCAGTGCAGACGCCGCTGAACCGCGGTGATGCCAATTACGATCCGCAATTCGCCTATGGCTATGGCCTGACCTACAAGGACAAGGGCGATC
Source organism: Niveispirillum sp. FG148 (assembly GCF_057809655.1). Taxonomy (NCBI): domain Bacteria; kingdom Pseudomonadati; phylum Pseudomonadota; class Alphaproteobacteria; order Rhodospirillales; family Azospirillaceae; genus Niveispirillum; species Niveispirillum sp. FG148. The sequence goes on along the minus strand of NZ_JBMDKJ010000007.1, from coordinate 127,489 downwards.
TGGCCCCCCTGTCGGAGAATAGCGGCGTGCCGCCCGGCTCCGGCACCAGCACGGGCGTGTTCTTCCGCCGCGGGGCCGCCCCGGCGCCCTGGTCGCTGGCGGTTGCTGACAAGGTGGGCGAACTGCGCGTGACCACCACCACGGGGGTAAGCCCCGGCAAGGTCGTTAGCCTGAAGTCGGTTGATGTCGCCGCACAGGAAGACGCCAAGCAAGTGTCGTGGAACGGGACGGGCCTGGGCGCCATGGTCGTGTCCGGCCGGTCCGTGGACCTGTCGCGCCAGTCCAACGGCGATGTCACCCTGTCGCTGCGCTATCGCGTGGACGAGGTGCCGACGGGCGCTGTGAACCTGACCATGAATTGCGGCACGGACTGCAAGGGGTCGGTGGATATCGCGGCCATCCTGAAGGCTGCCAAGCCCGCGAGCTTCACCACCACCAAGATTCCCCTGAAATGCCTCGCCGCCGCCGGTGCGCGGATGGCGACCATCGATGCGCCCGTGGTGATTTCCACCGACGGTCGGCTGGGCCTGACGGTCACCGACCTGAAGCTGGAAGCCGACCCGGCCAACGCCGTCTGCCCCGGCAAGTGATGCCGGCAGACCCGTTTCACCCCCGTCGGCACGGGCGGGGGTGAAGACGGTTCTCTCTCTTCTTGTCACCCCACTCCAGGCCACCCGTTCGGGTGGCCTATTTTTTGGGCCTCCTCACCGGCCCAAATGAAACAGCCCGGCGCGATGGCCGGGCTGTCATGGTAATCAGCTACTGGCAGGATCCACATTACGCCTCGGCGGGGGACTCCGCCGGGGTGTCCGCCTTTGGCGCTTCCTTGGCCATTTCCTCCAGCCGGGTGAAAAGCTGCGGCACGATGGGGCTGTCCGGGTGGGTCTGGCGATAGGTATCGGCCAGCCCCTGCGCCTTCGCCATGTCGCTCTGCGCAATGGTCACGATCAGACCGGCCAGCTGGGCATGGCCCGCACCAACCTGCGGGGCCAGCCGGGTGGCGGCCAGATAGGCCTCCGCCGCGACGTCGTAGCTGCCCGCCTCCTCATGCACACGGCCCAGAGCATAGACGGCTTCCGGCATGTTCTGGCGCCGGGCCAGACAGCCCTGGAAGGCGGCCGCGGCTTCGGCCAGCTGACCCAGGCGGAACAGGGCATTGCCCAGGTTGAACAGCGGCTCCACGGCGTTGGGATCGGCCTGGACGGCGCGCTGCCACGCCTCCGCCGCCAGGGGGATCTCGCCGGCCTGCTCGCGCACCATGGCCAGCCCGGACCAGGCGTCACGGAAATTCGGGTCCAGTTCGACGGCACGGGTCAGGCTCTCGATGGCCTCGTCCAGCTTGCCCTGCTGGGCCAGCGCCATGCCCAGATTGTGATGCGGCGGCGGATGGTCCGGCTTCAGCGCACGGGCCTTCTTCAGGGCCGTCACCGCCTCGTCCAGCTTGCCCAGGCCCTGCAGCGTGGCGCCCAGGTTGGACCAGGCGACGCGCACATCCGGGTGTTCGGCATAGACCTTGGTGATCTTGCGCAGCGTGTCGGCCGCTTCCTTCAGCCGGCCCTGGCGATGCAGCTCCGTCGCGGCGCGCATGTCGGCCGGGAAGCTGTTCAGCATCGCGTCTGACTTGGTCAGGTCGGAAAGCTGGCGACGGCGATCTTGGCGATTCATCAAAACTACCCGGATTCTTGGTGGATCATCTCACACCGGCCTTGATAGCAAGCCGGAACCGAAAACGGAACCGCCCAACGGATGGAAAACCACCCGATTTGACGTAAAAAAGCGGGGCCGGCCCCTTTCGGGAACCGGCCCCGCCTTCCATGACAGGCATGGACGTCCGCTTTGGCGGTGGACCCCGCCAGCGGCCCTTCCGATCAGCCGGAGATGCCCCGGATGCCGGAGAGATCCGCGCGGGTCCGCAAAGTGGAACGAGACATCGGATCACCTCCTTTCTGTGTGTTGCACAACATCCTGAACATGGGCGCCATCGGCCCATCCGTCAAGGGGATTAATCCGATATCGGAAGCATCATGAGCCTGCTTCAATGCATCTGGTGCCCTTCGTGCCCCGTTGCAGCGGGTGCCGCCATCTCATACCGCGCCGTGACGGGGCCCTTGCCAGCCAGGGTCACGGTGGTGGCGATCTTGGTGCCGGCGGGGACCTCCCGGTCCAGCTTGCCCGACAGGCTGTTGGCGCCGGCCGGGGCCAGTGCCACCTGTACCGGCGCGCCGGCGATCAGCAGGGTGACGGTGCCGGTGGCGCCGGCCGTATCCATCGGCTTCTCCTCCATCGTGTTCAGATAGACGGTCAGGCTGTCCTTGCCGATGACAATCTCCTGATGCAGGGGGCCGGCATGGGTCTGCATGCCGCCATGCACGCCGATGGGCGGGGCATGGCCGAAGGCGGCGACAGGCGACAGCAGCAAGGCGGCGGCCATGGACAGGGAGAGGGTCAGGGCGGTGCGGTTGCGCATGGGGAACACTCCTTAAAAGGCCTCGGCCGGCTGGCCGGGCATGGATGCGGGGGATTGGGACAGCAGCCGGGCAACGGCCGGCCCGCCGAAGCGGGCGAACAGCAACGGGGTCAGCACCGTGTCCAGCAGGGTGGCGCTGATCAGGCCGCCAAAGATGGTGACGGCGACGGGATGCAGGATCTCCTTGCCCGGCGCGTCAGCCCCGATCAGCAGCGGGATCAGGGCCAGGCCTGCCGACAGCGCCGTCATCAGCACGGGCACCAGCCGTTCCCGGCTGCCGCGCCGGATCATGGCGGGGCCGAACACCTCCCCCTCGATCCGGCACAGGTTGATGTAATGGCTGATCTTCAAGATGCCGTTGCGGGTGGAAATGCCGGCCAGCGTGATGAAGCCCACCATGCTGGCGACCGACAGGGGCAGCCCGGCCAGCCACAGCGCCGCCACCGACCCGACCAGGGCCATGGGCACCGTGCCCATGATGATCAGGACGGGCACGGCGGCGCGATAGCGGCTGTACAGCACCAGGAAGATCAGCGCGAAGGAGACCGCGGACAGGGCGGCAATGGTGCGCGCCGCCTGTTCCTGAGCCTGGAAGGTACCTTCCAGGCTGGCATGGGTGCCGGCGGGCATGGGCGTGGCGGCCAGCACGTCGCGGATGTCGGCGACAATGGCCGCCATGTCGCGCTTGCCATCGCCATTGCCCAGGATGGCCAGACGCCGCACGCCATTCTCGCGCAGCACCTCGTTCGGCCCGTCCGCCTCTGTCACCGATGCCAGCGACGATAGCGGTACGGGCCCGACCGGGGTGTCGATCAGCATCCGGCCCAGCGCGGCCGGATCGCGGTCGGCATCGGCCAGCCGCAGCACCAGATCGTGGCGGCGGTCACCATCGATGATCTCCGTCACGTTCTCCCCGCCGCTCAACGACTGGACGGCGGCCAGCACGGCGGACGGGGTGACACCATGGGCTCGCGCCCGGGCCGGGTCGACATCGACCCGCAATTGCGGGATCAGCACCTGCTTTTCGATCTGCAGATCGACCAGACCCGGCACGCCCGACAGCTTGTCACGCAAGCCGCCGGCCAGCGCCCGCAAGGCGCCCATATCGTCGCCGTAGAGCTTCACCGCCAACTGCGCCCGCACGCCGGAGAGCATATGGTCCAGACGGTGGGATATGGGCTGGCCGATATTGACGGTGGCCGGCAGGGCCGACAGCCGGGCCCGGACATCGGCCAGGATATCGGCCTTGGCGCGGGCGGATGGCTTCAGATGCGCCTCAATCTCCGACACATGCACGCCCAGCGCATGTTCATCCAGTTCCGCCCGGCCCGTGCGGCGGGCAACACTGGTCACTTCCGGCACGCCTGCAATCAACCGTTCGGCCATGCGCCCCACGTCGGCCGAGGCATCGAGCGAAATGCCGGGATTGAGGTTCAAGGTGATGGTCAGCGTGCCTTCATTGAAGTCGGGCAGGAAGGCGCGCGGCAGGAACGGCACGGCCACCAGGGCCGCCAGGACGGCGGCCACGACACTGCCAATCACCAGCGACCGGTGGGCAAAGGCCCAGTCCAGCAGCCGGTCATTGCCCGCCTTCAACCGGCGAACCAGCCATCCTTCATGCTCCACCGTCCCCGCCAGCCGCGGCAGCAGGAAATAGGACAGCACGGGCGTGACCGTGATGGCCGTGACCAGGCTGGCCAGGATGGAGACGATATAGGCCACGCCCAGCGGCGCGAACAGCCGCCCCTCGATCCCCGACAGGGCGAACAGCGGCACAAAGACCAGGACGATGATGGTGGTCGCATAGACGATGCCCGACCGCACCTCCGCGCTGGCCGCCAGCACGATGGGCAGTACCGGCTGCGGATCGGGCCGGGCCGCGTTTTCGCGCAGACGGCGGAAGATATTCTCCACATCCACCACGGCATCATCGACCAACTCACCGATGGCAATGGCCAGCCCGCCCAGCGTCATGGTGTTGATGGTCAGGCCCAGCGCCTTGAACACCAGCACGGCCACCAGCAGCGAGATGGGAATGGCGGTCAGGCTGATGATCGTTGTGCGGAAATTGCCCAGAAACAGGAACAGGATGACGGCGACGACGATGCCGGCTTCGACCAGCACACGTTCGACATTGTCGACGCTGTTCTGGATGAAATCGGCCTGGCGGAACACGACCAGTGGCGGGGCCACGCCGTCGGGCAGGCCGGCCGTCAATTCGCCCAATGCCGCCTCCACGGCCTTTGTCACGGACAGCGTATCGGCATCGGGCTGCTTCTGGACGGAGATCAGCACTGCCGACGCGGCGTCCAGCCCCGAATCACCCCGGCGCGGGCGGGCCGCCTGCCCCACCTGGGCGATATCGCCCAGGGTGATGGTGACGCCGTCCCGCGTCGCCACGGGCAACAGGCGCATATCCTCCTCCCGGCTGGTGCGACCGATACCGCGGATCAGCAGTTCCTCCCCCCGCCGGTCGACGATGCCGCCGCCGACATTGGCGCCGTACTGGGCCAGCGCTGTGCGCAGGTCCGCCAGCGTCACGCCCAGCAGGGCCATGCGGCCCGTATCGGGGGCGACACGGAACTGCCGCACCTGCCCGCCCATGGGGATGACCTGCGATACGCCGGGAATGGACAGCAGCCGCGGCCGCAGGGTCCAGTCGCCCAGGTCGCGCAGGCGCATCGGGTCCATGGCCGCCCCCGCCGATGGCGTCAGCGCCACCAGCATGATCTCCCCCATGATGGAGGAGATGGGGCCCATCTGCGGCACCACGCCCGGCGGCAACTGCCCCGTCAGCAGCGACAGCCGTTCCGTCACCTGCTGACGGTTGCGATAAATCTCCGTGCCCCAGCCGAATTCAACCGTGATGACCGACAGGCCGGCGCTGGAGGTGCTACGCACCCGTTCCACGCCCGGCATGCCGTTCATGGCCGTTTCGATGGGGAAGCTGACCAGCCGCTCCACCTCCTCCGGTGCCATGCCGGGGGACTCAGTCATCAAGGTCACGGTGGGCCGGTTCAGGTCGGGGAACACATCCACCGACAGATGGCCCAGCGTGAAGGCGCCATAGAGCGACAGCAGCAGGGCCGCCACCAGCACCAGCAGACGGTTGCGCAGGGACGTGGCGACAATGGTCGTGAACATTGTCGGCCCCCTATCGGATCTGGTTCAGCAGGGTGGCACCCTGCACGACGATGCGGGCACCTGCCGCCACCCCGTCCAGGATGCGCACATGCCCGGCATCGGCCGGCGCGGTGCGCACTGACCGCGGCACGAAGCGCTGCGCCCCTTCATGCACCAGCAGCGTCGGCAGCCCATCCGCCCCGCGCACCAGTGCATCGCGCGGCACCAGCAACCCTTCGACGGACGCTCCCACAGGTGCCGTCAGGGTCAGCATGGCGCCGATGGCGGGCACTTTCCCGCCCAGGGCCGCCATGTCAGGACGCAACAGCAGGCGGGTCGCCCCCGCATTCGCCACCCCCTGCCCCACCACGGACAGGGACACGATGCGGCCGCCCATCTCCGCCGTCACCATGGTGCCGGCCGACAGCGGCCCATCGAAGGACAAGGCCTCCACCAGCACGGCCGCGGGCTCCGCCATTTCAAAGATCACGGTGACGTCGCGATCTTCCACCATCAGGCCGGCGACGGCATTGCTGGCGGTGATGACACCATCGATTGGGGCCGTCAGGGGCACACGCTTGGTTACGGCACGCGCCACGGCGTCGCGCTGGCGCAGCAACCCGTCCAGCGTGGCCCGGGCATCGTCGATCTCCTTCTGGGCGACGGCACCCTTCAGGTTGGAGACACGGTCCCATTGCTGGCGCGCCAGCCGGATTTCCTTGTCTAGGCTGGCCAGCTGTTCGGAAATGGAGCTGCCATTCTCCGCCTTCAGCAGCAGTTCGACATAGGCCAGCACGTCACCCGCCTTCACCCGCGTGCCCGGCAGCGGGAAGCCACCATCGGGCGGCATCAGCCGGCCGCTCTGCGGCGCATTCACGCGGCCGGCATGGTTGGGATCGGCAATGACGCGGCCGGCCAGCGTGGCGACCGGCGCCACCTGCGCCGGCTCCAGCAGGGCCGTGCGGATGGACAGCAGGCGCTGCGTCGCCTTCGGCACGAACAGGCCGCCATCGGGCAGGCGGCGCGGATTGTTGCCCGCCACGGGCTCCGGTGCCGGCGGGCCATGGTCATGGCCTTCATGGGCCCGCGCAGACTCAGGGACGCCGCCAAACAGCAGCGGCAACAGCAGGGCCGCCAGGGCCAGCCGCCGTCCACGCCAGGCCAGCAGCCCCGCCCCCAGCACCAGACCCAGGATAAAGGCGCCCAGGGCGAACCAGAGGCCGGAAGCACCGGCCCCCGATGCGGCCGCCGGGGCGGTTGGTGTCGGCACCGTCAGCGTCCCCACCAGCAGGTCGGCCACACCCTCGCCCATCACGGTCAGGTTCAGGGCATGGTCACCGGGCCTGGCAGCCCAGGGGGCGGGTGCGCGATAGGTGCCATCGGCGGCCGGCGTGGCAGTGACGGGGGCGGCACCATCGGCGGACAGGGTGACCTCTGCCTGGGTGACGGGGCTGTTATCGGCCAGGCGGTCGATGAACAGGGTCAGGCCGCCATCAACCAGCAACGCCACCAACTGCACATCGGAACCGTCGCTTTCCAGCGTGGGCGGGGCATTGGGAAGGACGGCCGGGACGGGTGCCGGGGCGCCATGGTCATGGCCTTCATGGGCCGATACCGGCACCACCAGGGCCACGGACAGCAATGCCGCCGGAAGCAGGTGCTTCAGGATTCTCATGGAAATTTCCATCGGACGAGACGGGAACGGACCGGCCAGCCGGACGCATCCGGCACCGGTACGGGCGCAGGGTCAGGTCAGATGGAAAGCGGGGGGCGTGGTTCGGGCGGGGGGGTCTGCCCGGCAAGGTCGTCGCTGCCGATCCGCGGCAGGCGAATGGCGCCCGCGACCGCAGGCAGCGTCGCCGCCCCCGTGGGCAGCCCGGCCATGGCATGGGTGACGCAGGCGCTGGCGCACCCACAGGCGCAACCATCGTGGCAGCGGCAGCCGGGGGCATGATCCTTCTTGGCCGGCTTACCCGCCGTCAGGACATGCCCCTTGTGACAATCGGCCTGATCGGCTGTCAGCATCTGGGCATGGGCGCCCGAATCCGCAACCGCCATGTCGTGCTGGTGCGCGTGGCCGGACAGGACATGCATGGGCGCGCCGGGTGCCACGCCATGGGCCGCAGCCGTGGACAGGCCGAACAGGGCCAGGACCAGCGCCAGCGCGCCAGCCGTCAGCAAACCTGTCCAGAATTGTCCGATGCGCGCCATGGCTCACAGCTTCGTTCAGGGAGCTATCAACATGGGCGGTCGGCGCAGCAGCCGCAAGCCCAAATCACCGATACCGGCCGCATATCCTGCCGCGCGCCGGAATGGCGCCCATGAAAAAGGGCGGGCCCGCATCGCGGCGCCCGCCCTGTGCAATCGGCTTGGGTCCGGCCGGATCAGCGGCGCGGCGGCCGGCTGTCGCCTGCGGCGATTTCGGCCTTCAGCGCCCGGATGCGCTGTTCCATGGTCTCTTTCAAGCCCGGCGTCGGCTTCGGACCCAGGGCGGCCAGGGCCGATTCAAGCTGCAACAGGGCGCGCCGTTTTTCCGCGTCGTTGCGCTTCAGGGGCCGGTTGTCGCTGCGCTGTCCATCCATCGCACGCATAATCAAATCCCTTACGATTTGGGTAATTTGTGATTGGCAACGAAAAAGCCCCGGCCTTTCGGCGCGGGGCTTTTTCCGTATCCGCCAAATGGTGACCAAGTCAACCATCCGGCACCGCCACCGGAAACCAAGAATTCATCTCTTGGAAGGTGGCGTCCCCAACGGGATTCGAACCCGTGTTACCAACGTGAAAGGCTGGTGTCCTAGGCCTCTAGACGATGGGGACGTCGTCGGTGGGCGGTTAATTAGCCGGGTCAGCCGGCCGGTTCAAGTACTTTTTTTTGCGTTCTTGCATAGCGCCTATTCCGGCCACCCCGGCGCTTAGTTCTTGTACCGCTCCAGCGTGCGTTCCACGCGGTACTCCAACTCCCGGATGATGTTCAGCTTGGGCAGGCCCTTCAGCACCTTCTGCACGCCGGCCAGTTGGGCCAGGGCGACGGCATGGCGGGGGCGGGCCCGCAGATATTCGACACGGAAATTGATACCGATCTCCAGCCGCTGCTCCAGGTCCGCCTCCTTGGATCGCACCATGCGATCCTGGCCTTCCTGTTCCATCAGCTTCTTGACGGCCGAGAAAAGGACAGAGGCCGCCTGGGCGATGCCCACCTCCTCTTCCGTCGGGGTGTGCCCCATGTCGGGTTCCACCCGCACTTCCGCGCCCTTCTTCTCCTGCGACTGCTTGACCGGCAGCACGACCAGACAATCCTGATGGGCGGCGGCCAGGAACAGGTCGACGGCCTGCATGACGCGGGTCCTCGCCTCGCCCAGAAGACGCTGCCATTCCGGATTCGGCACCTCGTGAACTTCGTCCGCCAGGCCCTTGATCATCATTTGCGCGTCAGACACCAGCCGGGCGCAGGTCAAAAGCCAGACGCGCCGCGCCATCACCGGGCCACCGGAAGCCCGGCCAATCTCGCTCAAGGTCCGCGTCAGGTCGGAGAACAGGCGGGCCGGGATCAGCCGCGCCGGATGATTGCCCGACACATGGGTCATGTCCTGCGACAGCATGCGGACCAGACGCAGCGCCTGGAAAGGCTGCATCAGCAGCGTCATCAGACCGAAGAAGAAATATTCGACGATCTCTTCCCCATGGTCGTGCAGGTTCAGATAGCTTGTGCGCGCCGCCGCGACGGCGCTGGGCGTGAAATCGGGGATGCGGCCGCCATTCTCCACCCCGGCCATGCGCCGGATCCGGTCCAGCATGGGCGTCAGGATGGAATGCAGGCGCAGCAGCATGGCGATTTCGCGCATATCATCCAGCGCGCGATCCCCACCCAGCAGGGCCGACAGTTCCCCGCGCCGGCCATAGGACCGCTCCGCCTCGCCCAGCAGGGCCAGCGTAACGTCCGCGGCGGCCAGGACGCCCCGGTCGCCAATCGCCGGCAGATCATCCCAACGCTGCTCCCGCACGGCACGGCCATATTCCGCCTCAATGGCGGTCAGCGCCGTCCGGTGAGGGGAGTTGGTCAGCACACGCCACCAGGGGGTGAGCAACTGGCGCGGGACCGACGCCCGCCGCCGTTCCTCATGCGGCTCACCATCATAAAGAAACAATTCCAGCGCCATGCACACGCGCCGCTGGAAAGTCGCCATGCGTGACGGCCGCAGGCTGCGCAGGCGCGGGCGCAGCGTATCCAGAATCTGTTCATCGGTGGGATCGCGCCGGTCAGCCGCCCGGGCCAGCTCAACCGCGCGGGCCACCCGCATCAGCGAGGCATCATCCAGCTGTGCAAAATGCGCTTGAAGCTTTGTTACCGCGGAAACAGGTTCCGCGGGCGTTTCCCCGGCCGCGCGCGGCCGAGACTGCATTGAACCATCCACCGGCGCACCCGCCGACCGAACCGTCATGACACCGATCGCCCTGTCCCAACTGTCTTGCGACCACTTGGCCGGAACTTCTGCGACAAAGCAGGCCGGACAAGCGATGGCGGACTATAAGACAAAGCCCGTTCGCTGTCTTTAACGATTTGGCAATAAATTCGTGAAAGTCCCGTAACCGATTATTGACGCCGTCGCGACTGGACTTCGTTTCCCTTGTGAAACAATTCAGGAAACGGCCGCGTCGTCGATCAGCAATTGCACCCCGTCATTGCCATTCCAGCGATCGGGGCGCAACGTCCCCGCCAGATGCATGGGCCGCCCGCCGCTTTGCAGCAAAGCCGGCCCCAGATCACCGTCCATGGCGCGGAAGGCGATTGATTTCAATCGGCTGCCGTCATTGCCGGTCAGGATGCAGCGCACATGGTTGGCCCCCACCACATCGGCCTTGACGATGCGGGCATCAGTGACGGCAAAGCGCGGCTCGGCATTGCCGGTGCCATAGGGCGCCAGCTTTTCCAGATGCCGCATCAGGTCGGTATTGGCCCCGCGCACCGACAGCGCACCGTCCAGCGACAGCGACGGCACCAGCGGCCCGATATCGTCCAGTTGCCGGGCGATGCGTTCGCGCAGGAAGGCGCGCAGATCGTCGATCTTTTCCCGTTCCACGGTGAAACCCGCCGCCATGGCGTGCCCGCCACCGGCGACCAGCAATCCGGCCTGCCGGGCGGCGATCACGGCCGATCCCAGATCGACGCCGCGCACCGACCGGCCCGATGCCTTGCCGACCATGCCATCCAGAGCCACCACGCAGGCCGGACGGTTGAACCGGTCTTTCAGGCGTGACGCGACAATGCCGATGACGCCGGGATGCCAACCCTCCCCCACGGCCAGAACCAGTTCGGGACTGTCATCGACGCTGGCGTCCATCAGGGCGATGGCGTCCTCCAGCACCGCCGCCTCGATGGCCCGGCGTTCGGCGTTGAAGGCGTGCAGTTCCTTGGCCAGGTCCGCCGCCTCCGCCGCCGATTCCGTGGCCAACAGGCGGCTGCCCAGATCGGCCCGCCCCACCCGCCCGCCGGCATTGACACGCGGCCCGATGATGTAGCCGGCATGGTAGGCATCCATGGCCTCGTTCACGCCGGCCACGTCGGCCAGGGCGGCGATGCCGATATTGGCCCGCTTGCCCATGACACGCAGCCCCTGCGCCACAAAGGCCCGGTTCAGCCCCACCAGGGGCACCACGTCGCAGACCGTGCCCAGGGCCACGATATCCAACCAGGACATCAGATCGGGTTCTGCCCGGCCGCTGCTGCTGTAATAGCCGCCCTGGCGCAGCGCCCGGTTGACGGCCACGATCAGCAGGAACGTGACGCCGACGGCAGCCAGCGTGGACAGCGGCCCCGCCACCGGCTCGTCCAGGCGGTTGGGATTGACCACCGCCGTCACCGCCGGCAGGCGCGGCTCGGCCTTGTGATGGTCGACGACCACCACCTCCAACCCTGCCGCCACGGCACCATGCAGGGGATCGAAGCTGGTGACGCCGCAATCAACCGTCACCACCAGATCGATCCCCTCCTCCTTCAGTCGCAGCAGGGCCGGCAGGTTGGGGCCATAGCCTTCCTCGATCCGGTCGGGGATATAGACGCGCAACTCCCGTCCCAACGCGCGGAAGAACCGGTTCAGCAGGGCCGAAGAGGTGGCGCCATCCACATCATAATCGCCGAAAACGGCCACTTTCTCCCCGTCGCGGATGGCTCGGGCCACACGCGCGGCGGCCTTGTCCATGTCCTGCAGCACCGACGGGTCGGGCATGAAGGCGCGGAGTGTCGGCGACAGATAGCGCTCCGCCTCCTCCACCCCGACGCCCCGCCCCGCCAGCAGGCGGCCCACCAGTTCGGGCAGACCGTGCGCCTGGGACAGGGCCAGCGCCAACCGCTCGTCGCTGTTGCGCGCCTTCCAGCGGCGGCCGGTGATGGAGCTTTCAACGCCAAGGAAGGCCGGGCTGGTCATGGGGAAGCGAACCGTTCGGAAAGAGGATGCTGGCCGCACCATAGCAAAAAGCCCCGCCACCGGAAGGACGGCCTTCCAATGGCGGGGCTTTTCACGCGGTTGAAAAATTAACGCTTGGCTTCCGGGATCATGCTGGTCTTGGTCCGGAAATTATGGTGCGCCTCGACATAGCGCACGGTGCCCGACTTGGACCTCATCACCACGGAATGGGTGATGGCGCCGCCAGCGAAGCGGCGCACGCCACCCAGCATGGGGCCCGTGGTCACGCCGGTGGCGCAGAACATCACGTCGCCCTTGGCCAGATCGTACAGGCCGTACTTCTTATCCAGATCGGTGACGCCCCAGCGCTTGGCGCGCTCACGTTCCGCGTCGTTGCGGAACAGCAGGCGGCCCTGGAACTGCCCGCCGATGCAGCGCAGCGCGGCCGCGGCCAGCACACCTTCCGGTGCGCCGCCGGACCCCATATACAGGTCGATGCCGCTGGCCGGCTGGCTGGTGGCGATTACACCCGACACGTCGCCATCACCGATCAGCATGATGCGCGCGCCAGCGTCGCGGACGCGGCCGATCAGGTCGGCATGGCGCGGGCGGTCCAGGATACAGACCACCAGTTCCGACACATCCGCACCCTTGGCCTTGGCCAGGTTTTTCAGATTGTTCTCGACCGTCTCGTCCAGATCGACCAGCCCATCGGGCAGACCGGCACCAACGGCGATCTTGTCCATATAGACGTCGGGCGCGTTCAGGAAGCCGCCGGCCTCCGCCATGGCGATGACGGCAAGCGCGTTGGGGCCACCCTTGGCGCAGATCGTCGTGCCCTCCAGCGGGTCCAGCGCGATGTCGATCTTGGGGCCATGCCCGGTGCCGACCCGCTCGCCGATATACAGCATCGGGGCCTCGTCGCGCTCGCCCTCGCCGATGACGACAGTGCCGTCGATGGACAAGGCGTTCAGCGCCTGACGCATGGCGTCCACGGCGGCCTGATCGGCCGCCTTCTCGTCGCCGCGACCCATCAGCAGCGAAGCTGACAGGGCCGCCGCCTCGGTGACGCGGACAACCTCCAGCGCCAGATTTCGATCCATGACCAGGGAAATGTCACCCTGCGGATTGCTCGTGCCACTCATCCTCTTACCCCTTTTTGTCTGGTCGGCGTCTTTTCGGCTGTCCGTCGCCAAGCGCCGTTGATGGTTGGGAGTTGGTCAGAAATCCTCGATACGGATCATGCGCGGCGGCTCCAGCACGCTGTCCAGCGCCGCGATGGTCGACAGGGCCTGGGCCATGGCCGCCTCATCCGTGTCATGGGTCGTCCAGACCACCGGCACGGCCTCGCCCGGCGCGCGGCCGCGTTGCAGGAAAGCTTCCATGGAGACGTTCTGGTCGCGCAGGGTGGCCGCGATCTCGGCAATGACACCGGGCCGGTCGACCACCATCAGGCGGACATAATAGCGGCCGCGCCGCTGGCTGATCGGGGCGGCGACGGCCTTTTCCAGGGCTGTCGCCGGCACACCGAAGGTCGGCGTAGACCGGCCGCGGGCGATATCAACCAGATCGGCCACAACGGCGGATGCCGTCGGGCCGGCCCCGGCCCCGCGACCGACCAGCACCACCTTGTCGACGAAATCGCCATCGGCGACGACGGCATTGAACACACCGTCGGTGGACCCGCAGGGACTGGTGATCGGCACCATGCAGGGATGCACGCGCTGCTCGATCCCGGCTGCGGTTCGCCGGGCAATGCCCAGCAGACGGATGCGGTAGCCCAGTTCCTGGGCGTAGTTGATATCCAGTGCGGAGACGTGGCGGATGCCCTCGATATGCACCGACTTGAAATCGACATGCGCACCGAACGCGACGGCCGTCAGCACGGCCAGCTTGTGCGCCGCATCCACCCCGTCCACGTCGAAGGACGGGTCCGCCTCGGCATAGCCCAGGCGCTGGGCATCGGCCAGCACATCGGCGAAGTCGCGGCCCGTGGTCCGCATCTCCGTCAGGATGTAGTTGCAGGTGCCATTCAGGATGCCGTGGACTTCACGGATATTGTTGGCGGCCAGACCTTCGCGCAGGCCCTTGATGGCCGGGATACCGCCGGCCACCGCCGCCTCGAACGCCAGCGTCAACCCGGCGGATTCCGCCGTGGCGGCCAGGGCGGAGCCGTGATGGGCCAGCAGCGCCTTGTTGGCGGTGACCACATGCTTGCCGGCGGCCAGCGCCGCCTCGACGGCCTGCTTGGCGATGCCGTCGGACCCGCCGATCAGTTCGACGAACACATCCACATCGGGATCGACGGCCAGATCGGCCGCATTCTCGTACCAGCGGACAGAAGACAGATCGACACCGCGGTCGCGGCTGCGGTCGCGGGCGGACACGGCCACCACCTGGATGGGGCGGCCGGACCGCTTGGCCAGCAGTTCGGCATGGGTGCCGACCAGCTTCAGAACCCCGCCGCCGACCGTACCCAGGCCAGCGACACCAATGCGCAAGGGTTTGCCATCAACCATGAAAATTGATCCTCACTCGACAGCGGCGGCTTCGGACGTGATGGGCGCATTGACCTTGCGCGCCTTGTCCAGGAACAGCTTGATATTGCGGGTGGCCTGACGGATGCGCTGGGTATTTTCCACCAGACCGAAGCGCACATGGCTGTCGCCATATTCGCCAAAGCCGATGCCGGGGCTGACAGCCACCTTGGCTTCCTGCATCAGCAACTTGGCGAATTCCAGGCTGCCCAGATGCTTGAAGGGCTCCGGGATTTCCGCCCAGACGAACATGGATGCGTTCGGGCTGGGAACCATCCAGCCAGCCTGATGCAGCCCTTCGATCAGCACGTCGCGGCGCTGCCGGTACATTTCGCGGATTTCCAGCACGCAATCCTGCGGGCCGTTCAGCGCAGCCGTCGCCGCCACCTGGATGGGCGTGAAGGCGCCGTAATCCACATAGGATTTGAACTTGGCCAGCGCACCCACCAGCTTCTTCGACCCCACGCCAAAACCCACACGCCAGCCGGGCATGTTGTAGGTCTTGGACAGGCTGTTGAATTCAACGGTGATGTCGCGCGCTTCCGGGATCTGCAACACCGACGGCGGCGGATTGCCGTCGAAATAAATCTCGGCATAGGCGATGTCGGACAGGATGTAGATGCCGTGCTTCAGGCACAGATCGACGATGGGCCGGTACCAGTCCAACGTCACCGTCTGCCCCGTGGGGTTGGACGGGAAGCTGACGATCAGGGCCGTAGGCTTGGGCACGGAATGCTTGATGGCCCGTTCCAGCGACGGCACGAAATCGTCCAGGCCGTTATTCACGGGGATGTGGCGCAGCGCCGCACCGGCCAGCATGAAGCCGAACGGATGGATCGGATAGCTGGGATTGGGCACCAGGATCACGTCACCGGGGCTGGTGATGGCCTGGGCCAGATTGGCCAGGCCTTCCTTGGACCCGATGGTGACGATCGCTTCCGTCTCCGGATCGATATCGACATCGAAGCGGCGCTTGTAATAGGCGCTGATCGCCTTGCGCAGGCCGGGGATGCCGCGGCTCTGGCTATAGCGGTGGGTCTTGGGGTTCTGGACCGCCTCAATCATCTTCGCCACGATGTGCGGCGGCGTCGGCTGGTCCGGGTTGCCCATGCCGAGGTCGATGATGTCCTCCGCGGCGGCCCTAGCTCGCGCCTTCATCGCATTCACTTCAGCGAAGACGTAGGGCGGAAGCCGCTTGATGCGGTGGAATTCAGTGTCGCTCATGGACCTGGGCACCGGGTTGAAGAGGAAAGGGGCGAAATATGTAGCGCACCGCAACCACCACCCGCGACATGAATTTGCGCGCCCGCCTCGCCATTCTGCCATGACCGGCAGGGATGGCGGGCGCCATCAACACGTCATGTGCCGGGTGGCGTCGTCGTTTCCGGCGGGCGGGGCAAAGGCTGGGGCGCGGCCGGCGGTGCGTCGGGCACATCGGGCACATCCTCTGGCCGGCCGCGCGGGTCGGTGGAGCGCGACCGCAGGTCGTCGCCAGCCGCCTGGCCGCTGTCGCGGTCGGCACGCAGCCGGTCCATCATCGTCTGCCGCTCGATCGGATTGGAGAATTCCTCCGGCCGGGGCGGTACGGTGCCAAGGTTGGCCGATCCCTTCAGATTGGGGTCCGCGCGCCGGATCGGCCGCTGCCCCGTCAGGGCCCGGGTCGGGTCCGCGTCGGTGATCTGGTCCTTGCGGGCGGGGGCCGGGCCATCGTCGAACACAATGTCGGGCACGGGCAGCTGGGCACAGCCGGAAAGGCCCGCCATGGCAACCAGGGCGACAATGGTTAAGTGTCGGAACGATACGTATGCGTCGGTGAAAATCATGGGCGGATCGTGTATGAAAAAAAACGGGACGGCAACCCATCCGCCATACCGCTCGCGGACAGGTGGCATGCGGGAGCCGCGCCTGGACGAAGCCGAAGCGCCATCAAAACGGCGTATATGTCGGCACCCGCCCCGCTTTGTAACGCCGTCAGGGAAGTCATACATGGCCCAGCCGCAAGGTCCCGAGATCAAGATCCCCGATCCGGTTGAGATGTCCCGCAACATGGCCCGGATTGCCGAGCAGAGCCAACGGCTGGTGGGCGATTTCCTGCAACGGCAGAATGGCGAGAGCAACGGCGGCGGCGGGTCGCCCAAGGACATGTTCCATATCGGCGCCGCCTTCCTGGAAATGACGGCCCGGCTGATGGCCGATCCTGCCAAGCTGGTGCAGGCGCAGATGTCGCTGTGGCAGGACTATATGGCCCTGTGGCAGCGCACGACCCAGCGCCTGCTGGGCCAGGAAGCCGCCCCGGTGGTGGCGCCCACCAAGGAAGACAAGCGTTTCAAGGACAGTGCCTGGGACGAGAATACGCTGTTCGACTATATCAAGCAGTCCTACCTGCTGACGGCCCGCTGGCTGCAATCCACCGTGCGCGAGGTGGATGGCATGGACGACAAGACGGCCAAGAAGGTCGATTTCTATACGCGTCAGTTCGTGGACGCGATGGCGCCCAGCAATTTCGTGCTGACCAACCCGGAGGTGCTGCGCGCCACCATGGAGTCGGGCGGCGAGAATCTGGTGAAGGGGCTGGAGAACCTGCTGGGCGACCTGGAGCGCGGCAAGGGCCAGCTCGCCATCTCCATGACCGATTACAAGAAGTTCGAAGTCGGCAAGAACATTGCCGCCACTCCGGGGCAGGTCATCTATCAGAACGACCTGATGCAGCTGATCCAGTACAATCCCACGACGGAACAACAGCATAAGCGCCCGCTGCTGATCGTGCCGCCCTGGATCAACAAGTTCTATATCCTGGATCTGCGGCCAGCCAACTCGCTGGTGAAATGGCTGTGCGACCAGGGACACACTGTCTTCATCATTTCCTGGGTCAATCCGGACGAGAAGCTGGCCGCCAAGACCTGGGAAGATTACATGACGCAGGGGCCGCTGGCCGCCTTCGACGCCATCGAACAGGCCACGGGCGAGCATGACCTGAACATGGTCGGCTACTGCATCGGCGGCACCCTGACTTCCTCCACCCTGGCCTATATGGAGGCCAAGGGCGACGACCGGGTGAAAAGCGTCATGTATCTGGTGACGCTGACCGACTTCACCGAACCGGGCGAGCTTTCCGTCTTCATCGACGAGGAACAACTGGCCGCCCTGGAAGAAAAGATGAACAGCCAAGGCTACCTGAACGGGCAGTCCATGGCCGTCACCTTCAACATGCTGCGCGCCAACGACCTGATCTGGTCCTTCGTGGTCAACAACTACCTGTTGGGCAAGGATCCGTTCCCGTTCGACCTGCTGTACTGGAACTCCGACGCCACACGCATGCCGGCGGCCATGCACAGCTTCTATCTGCGCAACATGTATCAGCGAAACCTGCTGGTGCAGCCGGGCGGGATTTCCCTGAAGGGGGTCGATATCGACCTCAGCACCATCAAGACCCCGACCTTCATGCTGTCGACGCGTGAAGACCATATCACGCCCTGGAAATCCACCTATGCCGCCACCCAGCTCTATGGCGGGCCGGTGAAGTTCGTGCTGGCCGCGTCCGGGCATATCGCCGGTGTCGTCAACCCGCCGACCGCCAACAAATACAGTCACTTCACCAACACCAAGCTGCCCAAGGACCCGGAGCAATGGATCGCGGGCGCCCGCCAAGTGGAAGGAAGCTGGTGGCCCGAATACAGCAAGTGGGTGCAGAAATATGCGGGTCCCAAGGTGCCGGCCCGCACCCCCGGCGATGGCGCGCTGAAGGTGATCGAGGCGGCCCCCGGTTCCTATGTCAAGGTCCGGGTGGTGGAGTAACCTTTCCCGTCACCTGGGGGCGGCTTCCGGCCGCCCCCAGGTGAACAGGGTCAACAGGGTGCGCTGGCCGAACCGGCCGAAATTATCATCGGCAATGATATAGATGGCGATGCTGCCATCGGGCAGCGGTCGCACGTCGATTCCCTCATAATTCTCCGTGGTCAGCGGCGGATCGATGCGCGCCAGTTCCTGCGCCCGCAGGATGCCGCCGGGGACCAGCGCTGCGCCCAGGTCGGCCGGCGCCACATGGGTGATGCGGCTGCCCCAGCCACCCAGCAGGTTGGCCCGGCGTTCCAGGACCAGCAGCCCGCCATCGGGCAGACGCGCGGCATCGACCGGCAGAAACGGCGGCATTCCCTGATAGGCGAACTCAGTCCAGTCGCCCGACCGGCCCACCCAGGCGCGGTGAAGCCCTCCGCTCCCCTCATCCTCCGCGATGGTCAGCAACCGCCCGTCAGCCAGTTCGATCAACGTCTCCAGTCCGGAATTGAAGGGCAGTTGATCGACCCCGGGCGGCCCCTCCAGCATGACCGCCGGCACCCCGGCCAGGGCGGGCGGATAGCGCAGGATCGAATGGCGCCGTTCCATGGACACCGCCCAGCCATCGCCGGGCCAGACACCCATCATGGCCAGCCCTTCGGTATCGTTGAAAAAGCCCGGTAGCGCCTGTCCGTCGGTCCCAAGCAGTGGGGCGATCTGGAAATCGGATGCCGCCGCCAGCCGTCCCTGCCCGTCATAGGCCAGCCGCCCGGCCACACGCTGCCCCCGGTCACTGATGGCGATGAACTGGTCGCCATCGGGGCTGACACGCAGACTGGACAGGCCACCGAACGCCTTGTTCGTCGATCGCAGATGCAGGGTCCCTTTCCAGGTCAGCACACCGACGCGCGAAGAATCGCCGGCATCGTCCGACAGCGTCACAGGACGGCTGGGCACCGGCGCATCCGCACCCGTGGCACAACCGCCGGCAGCCACCGCCAGAGCCAGACACAGGCCGATGGCAGCGGCGGAAAGACGGGCCATGACGTCATACTCCCTTTTGGCCGGACCCGGGCCGGTCGGCTTATCTCGGTTGGGTGGGGTCCGCTTGTCCGCTTCCTATCGCAGGCGCGAAACGTCTATTCTGCCGACAGAACGGATGACAGCGTCAAGAAATACAGGCAGTTGCTTCCATGAGCGAGACGGACAAGACCGCCCTTCCCGACCCCGCGGCCGAAACATCCCGGCTGGACCGGATTGAGGCGCGCCTGACGGCGCTGGAGGATCGGATCGCAGGCGCCGGTGCCGCCCTGCCCCCGCCGCCGGATCCGGCACCATCCGCCCCGGGACCGACCACCGCTCCCATCGGCGATGTCGGCGCCGCCTGGATGGCCCAGGCAGCCGAATTTGTGCGCAATAACCCGGTGCTGTCCCTGATCGGCGGCGTCGTGGTTCTCGTGCTGCTATCCCATATGTTCGGGTAAGGACGGAAAAACCGATGAGCAGCTACAGCTTTGAAACCACGATGAAGTTCAAGAATCGTGGCGATATGGAAAAGGCCGAGGATTGGATTAACACCAATATCAAGGGCCTGTGGGCGCTGGAATTCCTGGGCATGCAGGAAGAGATGAGCGTGGAAACAGGACTGCGGGCCAATGTCCTGAAGGTGCTGTTCAAGTTCGGCCGCAAAGAGGATTTTGAGCGGTTCCGAACCGAATATGTCATGGGCAAGTCCTATACCGCGCCAAAGCAACCGGTAAAGGTCGCGGCAAAGCCCAAGGGCTTCTTCGCCCGGCTATTCGGCTAAGCGCTGCCCATCCCTATCGCCCCAGCCACGCCATGATGCCGCGCGCTGCCGCAACGGCGGTGGCGTAACAGCCCTGAAGCAGGTAGCCGCCTGTCGGTGCCTCCCAGTCCAGCATCTCCCCGCTGGCGAAAACGCCCGGCAGGTCGCGCAGCATCAGGTTGGCATCCAGCGCCGACAGCTTGACACCACCCGCGGTGGAGATGGCCCGGTCCAGACCGCGCTGCCCTGTCAGCGGCACCGGCAGCGCCTTGACCAGCCCGGCCAGTACCATGGACCGCCCAAGATCCGCGTCACCGGTAAATTCCCGGATCAGCGCGCCCGTCGGTGGCGTCAGGCTCAACCCCTTGCGCAGCCGATTGGCCAGACTGTCGGCCGGCGGCACCCGGGCCAGCTTGTTCTGCACCTGTGCCAGCGTCAGGTCAGGCTTGAGATCGACCGTCACCACGGCGCGCCCCTCCCGGTCAATAGCCTCACGCAAGGGGGCGGACAGGGCGTAAAGCGCCCCCCCTTCCAGGCCCGTGCGGGTGATGACCAGTTCGCCGGGCACCGTACGGCCATTGTAACCGATGGTGATGCGCTTCAGGGGCTGCCCCTCCGCCCGTTCCAGGAAGCCTGGCGACCACGCGACATCGAATCCGGAGTTGGAGGGGCGGAACGGGGCCAGCGGCACGCCCAGCGCCGCCAGCACCGTCGCCCAGCCCCCATCCGACCCCAGCCGCGGCCAGCTGGCCCCGCCCAGCGCCAGCAATGTGGCCGCCGCGGGCACGGCCAGCGATCCCTCCGGAGTCGCGAAGACCACGTCACCATCGGCGGCGAATCCGGCCCAGCGGTGGCGCGTGTGCAGCGTCACGCCCAATCCCTCCAGCCGCCGCAGCCAGGCGCGCAGCAGGATGCTGGCCTTGAAGCTTTTCGGGAACACCCGGCCGGAGGAGCCGACGAACGTCTCCACTCCCAGTCCATGGCACCAGTCGCGCAGGTCCGCCGGTGTGAAGGCACGCACCAGCGGTTCCATGAACGGGCGGGCCGACCCATAGCGGGAAATGAACCGATCCAGCGGCTCGGAATGGGTGATGTTCAGCCCGCCGCGACCGGCCATCAGGAATTTGCGCGCCGGCGACGGCATCGAATCGTGAATCTGCACCGCATGCCCGGCGCGGGCCAAGGTCTCCGCCGCCATCAGACCGGCCGGGCCGGCACCGATAATCAGGATGGGGCGGGTCATGGGGCAATCCTTGGGGTCAGAGATGGTGCTGCCCTCCCCCTGCCACCCGCTGACGCGGGCGCAAGGACAAAGGCAGGGCCGCTTTGGTGAAGGTCAAAACGCAAAAGGCGGCGCCGTCACCGGCACCGCCCTTGCAGCATACGACACGCAGATCAGGCGTGGGTGATGGCGCGCTCGACCAGCTGACCCAGATGCTGGGTGCGCTTGGTCAGGCTCTGCAGCACGGCGGAGATTTCGGCCGTGGCGGCAGCGGTCTGGCCAGACAGGTTCTTCACCTCGCCGGCGACGACCGCGAAGCCCTTGCCAGCCTCGCCCGCGCGGGCGGCTTCGATGGTGGCGTTCAGGGCCAGCAGGTTCGTCTGCTTGGCGATGGCATCAATCTGCTGGGCGACGGTGCCAACCTTTTCGATTTCGGTCCGCAGGCCTTCCAGTTCACGGCTGATTTCCTGCAGGGCGGAGGAAACCTCGCTCTTGCCGGCGCCGGAGATATTGCTCGATTCGCTGCCGTACTTCATCTGCAAAGGCCTTGCGTCTATGGGTTGTCCGATATCAGACCCAGTCCCCGCCGGGTCTGACAGATTACATAGCATAAACCGCGGACCGGAAAGGTTACGATTTTCCATCGACGCCATCACTTTTGGATAGGCCGTCGCCCCTTCACAGGAAAAAGGGGAGAGCCGAAGCCCTCCCCTCTCATGGCAACCCGATCCGCAAGGATCAGGCGAAGGTCAGCTCGATGGCGCGCACCACGCTCGGCAGCCCGCGGATGGTGGACAGCAGTCCCTCGCCCACTTCCTGATCGACCGACACCAGACAGATGGCGTTGGCGCCCGGGGACGTACGGCCCAGGTGGAAGGTGGCGATATTGACGCCGGCATCGCCCAGCGCGCTGCCCAGCTTGCCGATGAAGCCCGGCTTGTCCTCGTTGCGGACGAACAGCATGTGGTTCGTCACCTCGGCCTCGATCGGCACCTCGTCGATCTCGACCAAGCGCGGCTTGTCGCCGCCGAACAGGGTGCCGGTCACGCTGCTGGTGCCCTTGTCGGTGGTAACGATGATACGGACCAGGGTGTGGTAATCGCCATCCACCACGCGCTTGGTCTCCGACACCTTGATGTCGCGTTCCTTGGCGATGACGGGGGCGTTGACCATGTTCACCGACTCCATCAGCGGGCCCAGCAGGCCCTTCAGCACGATGGCGGTCAGCGGACGGGTATTCAGGGCGGCGGCCTGGCCCTCATACTCGATGGTCACGCCCTTCAGGCTGCCCTCGTTCAACTGGCCCACGAAGCCGCCCAGCTGTTCGGCCAGCTTCATATAGGGGCGCAGGCGCGGTGCTTCTTCCGCGGTCACCGACGGCATGTTCAGCGCATTGACCACAGCACCGCTGACCAGATAGTCGGCCAGCTGCTCAGCCACCTGCAACGCCACATTCTCCTGCGCTTCCGTGGTGGAGGCGCCAAGGTGCGGGGTGGCGACGACCTTTTCATTGCCGAACAGCGGGTGGGCCTTGGCCGGCTCCTCCGCGAACACGTCCAGCGCGGCACCGGCGACATGGCCGGCCTCAATGGCGGCCTGCAAAGCCTCTTCCACGATCAGGCCACCGCGGGCGCAGTTGATGATGCGCACGCCCTTCTTGGTCTTGGCCAGGGCCTTGGCGTCCAGGACGCCCTTGGTGGCTTCGGTCAGCGGCGTGTGCAGGGTGATGAAGTCCGACCGCTTCAGCAGGTCTTCCAGCTCCACCTTTTCCACCCCGATCTCCGTGGCGCGTTCGGGCGACAGGAACGGGTCGAAGGCGATGACCTTCATCTTCAGGCCGATGGCGCGGTCGGCAACGATGCCGCCAATATTGCCGCAGCCGATGACGCCCAGCACCTTGCCGAACAGTTCCACGCCCATGAAGCGGTTCTTTTCCCACTTGCCGGCATGGGTGGAGGCGTTGGCGGCCGGGATTTCACGGGCCAGCGCGAACATCATGGCGATGGCATGTTCGGCCGTCGTGATCGAATTGCCGAACGGCGTGTTCATGACCACGACGCCACGGGCCGTGGCGGCCGGGATGTCGACATTGTCGACACCGATGCCGGCGCGGCCGACAACCTTCAGGTTGGTGGCGGCGGCCAGGATATCCTTGGTCACCTTGGTGTTGGACCGGATGGCCAGACCATCATACTCGCCGATGATGGCCTTCAGCTCGTCGGGCTTCAGGCCGACCTTGACGTCGACCTCGACGCCGCGCTCCTTGAAAATCTCAACGGCGCGGGGGCTCAGGCTATCGGAAATCAGAACCTTGGGCATGGAAGTGTCCTTCGCATGAAGATGCGGGATGTCATGGGGGGGGCGTTCCGGCGCGCACTCAACATCGCCCGTTGCTCCTTCCTGCTTCCCCCGCGAAAGCGGGGGTCCAGGGGCCAAAGCCCTGACGCTTGGGTTCAAGCGGCCCCTGGATCCCCGCTTTCGCGGGGAAGGCAATAAGGATGGCGGCTTACAGAGCGCGTAACCGGAATGGCAATCAGGAAATCAGCCGGCCTTGACCGTTTCATAGGCCCAGTCGAGCCAAGGCAGCAGGGCCACGATGTCGGCATTTTCGACCGTGGCGCCGCCCCAGATGCGGATGCCCGGCGGGGCATCGCGGTAGGACCCGGCGTCCAGCGCCACGCCTTCCTTTTCCAGCAGGCTGGTCAGCTTCTTGGCGATTTCCGCCTGCGCTTCCGCCGGCTGCGCCGTCGCCCAGGGGTCGACGATCTTCAGGCAGATGGAGGTGCAGGAACGGCTTTCCACATTGTCGGCCAGGAAATCGACCCAGTCGGTCTTGGCAACCCAGTCGGCCACGGCCTTCAGGTTGGCTTCCGACCGGCCGATCAGCCCTTCCAGACCGCCCACGGACTTGGCCCAGTTCAGGCCGTCCAGCGCGTCTTCCACGGCGATCATCGAGGGGGTGTTGATCGTCTCGCCCTTGAAGATGCCTTCCGACAGCTTGCCATTGCTGGCCATGCGGAAAATCTTCGGCAGCGGCCAGGCCGGCTTGTAGTTCAGCAGCCGGTCTACGGCGCGGGGGCTCAGGGCGATCATGCCGTGCGCCGCTTCACCGCCCAGCACCTTCTGCCAGGACCAGGTGACGACATCCAGCTTGTCCCAGGGCAGGTCCATGGCGAACGCGGCGGACGTCGCGTCGCAGATGGTCAGGCCTTCGCGGTCGGCAGCGATCCAGTCACCATTGGCAACGCGGACGCCCGACGTGGTGCCGTTCCAGGTGAAGACGACATCGCGGGAGAAATCGACGGTGGTGAGGTCGGGCAGCGCGCCGTAACCGGCAACCATCTGACGGACATCGGTCAGCTTCAACTGTTTGACGACGTCGGTGACCCAATCCTTGCCAAAAGATTCCCAGGCCAGCATGTCGACGCCACGGGCACCCAGCAACGACCACAGCGCCATTTCAACGGCGCCCGTGTCAGAGGCGGGAACAATGCCCAGCCGGTAATCGGCGGGGATGCCCAGAATTTCCTTGGAGAGGGTAATCACCTGCTCCAGCTTGGCCTTGCCGGGCTTGGAGCGGTGCGAACGGCCCGTCAGGGCGCCCTTCAGGGCTTCGATCGTCCATCCGGGGCGCTTGGCGCAGGGACCGGACGAGAATTGCGGATTGGCGGGGCGATTGCCCGGCTTCGGCGCAGCCATTATGGCTATTCCTTCCAGAATAGTAGCACCCCGTTGGGGGGGTGTGACCCGCCGCCGAAGCTATTGATTGGGCAGATGCCCGTCAATGGGGCATCGCTGTGCGCGGATCAGATTTCTGCTCTGCGAAGCGCGCAGGGGAAATATTGTTTCGCTGCGTGCTGTGCACTCAGACGCCGGGCGCCGTCATCCGGCGGCTGGGCTACGGTTCCCTCAGGTGCCGGGCGGCCTCGGCCATGCCTTTACCCCATCGGCAGCAGCGACTTATCCACCAGGCCCGACTCCAGCATGGCATTGCACAGCTTGAAATAGGCGTCGCGCCGTTCATTGGCGCCGACAAAGCGTTCCAGATAATTCAGGATGAATTCCGGGCGCTTCAACGCCTGGGCCAACTGGTCGGCCGCCAATTGCCGTGCCCTGCCCTCCGGCAGCCCGCCACACAGGCGCACGATGGCCAGGATACGGTCGGTATAGTTCATGGCCTGGTTGGCCAGGATTTCCGTACGGATGCTGTCGAAGATAGCGCTGTCGAGGATCTCAGCCATCTCCCGCTTCGGCGCGGCCGGCATGCCGGACATGACGATGCGCCGGGACATGGTGCCCAGCGTCTTGATGGCTTCCATGCGGTTACCGACCTCGCGGATGAAATCCTCCGGCACGATCAGGCTGCGCAGATATGTCGCGATCTTGGCCTTGGGCGCGTCGCCCGGCGCCGTTTCGGCAAGCGACAGCACGGTTTCGGCCTTCGCCACGGCGCTGCGGATGGGGCCGATCAGTTCCGACATGGACTCGGGCTGGATCAACCGGTCGGCGCGCTGCGCCAATGCTTCCAGCACCTCCTCGTCCCGGGCCAGCAGGGGGGCATGCTTGCGCAGATAGGTGATGACCTCCACGGTCGCTTCCATCTCATCCCGGATGCCCCGGTCGCTGCGCAACGGCAGGCGGGAATGCAGATGCCGCAGCAGGCCCATGCGCAGTTCCGCCATGGTGCGCGGCAGCACGCCTTCGGACAACAGCATGGACAGGGCCTTCACGCCCGCTGGCTGCTCCTCGCCCCCGTCCCCGGCCAGATTGCCGACATAAAGGTCGATGGCGTTCAACACCAGTTCCAGACGCAGGCGCTCCTTGCCGGCCAATTCCTTCAGCGCCAGGGGCGAGGCCAGAAGCTCTGCGGCCAGACTGTCCAGGATGCGCATTTCCCGCACGGACAGTTCGGGCGTGTAGAGCAGGAACAGCCGATCCAGCTTTTCCACCCAGCCCTTGGCATCGGCCAGATGGGCCGCCACGGCCCGGTAGAGATAGCCGGCCAGCCCGTCCGCCGGTCCCTTGTAGCCGTCCGCCACGGCCAGCAGGCCGCCATCCCCGATGCGGGCCGGCGGATTGCCCTTCGCAGCCTTGACCAGCGCGGACAGGCCGTTATCGGCAATCGACATCAGTTCCTTCATGCGGGCGACGGCCGTCTGCTTGGTGCCGCGCACCTGCACCGAGGCCACGCGCTGCAGCGCTCCCTGCACCGTGGTCCCGGCGCCATCCAGGGCGCGGGCATGCACCTCGTAGGTCAGGAGTTCCAGCGGGGTCAGCCGCTTTTCATCCAGATATTTGGCAAAGAAGGTGCGGAAGATCTGGCGCTGCACGTCCCCCATCAGGTCTTCCGGCTTGTCGCACCAGGAGGCATCGCGACCGGGATTGGCGCGTGCCAGCGGGTCCGCCTCCTGCACACCGCTGCGCAGGCGCTTGACCATGGTCACCGTCGTGCTGAATTCATGGTCCCTATAGTCGGAACGGCGGACAAGCCGGATGCCGTCCACCTCGGCGCGCTGGACCAGCATCGCCGCCGACGGCTCCAGTTGACGCAGGTCAGGCGACTCCCTTACGACGAGCCAGATGTCGCCGTGAAAACTATGGAGTTCGTAGACCGTCTGGACGGTGCCGATGAGTTTCTGTTTGTCCACAGGCCAAGGCTCAGGAAATAACCGTCCGACGTGCCAGTCACCGGGTGGCGGCCGACGCCAAGGGCCGGGTGATCTGCAAGCACGGCCATCTTGCTCAATTCTCCATCCGGGGTAAACAGTGTAATAACGGCTGAGGATGTTATTACGAAAGGCATAGGCCAAAAATACAATCCCCACGCGCACAAACACTGGACAAATCAGGCAATAGGGGGCCGCCACATGGCACGCTCTGGTTGATCAAGAGCCCGGAAGCCATATTGCTGGTACAGGCCGTGCGCATCAGCCGTGAACAGCAGGAATCGGCGCAAACCGGCCCATTCCGGCCGTTCAACGACCGTGCTGACCAGGAACTTGCCGAGCCCTTTTCCGCGCCGTCCCTCGTCCACCCAGACATCAGCCAAATAACCGAAGCTGGTGTGATCGGTAACCACCCGGCAATAGCCGATTTGGAAACAATTGAAATCATAGAGCCCGATGGCAACGGAATGACGCGCGGCGCGCTCCACTTTCTCGCGAGCGATTCCCGGCGACCAGTAGCTGGCAGCCAGGGCTGGATGGATCACATCGAAATCCAGCCGCGACGGATCGGAGGAGATCAGATACCCGTCCTCCCGCCGCACTTCCCAATGGGCCTGATGCATTTTCCTGCTCCTTGATCAGCGGCTCACGGCCATGTGGGCGGCCAGCCCCGCCAGAACCGACCCCATCACCAGCCTCTGCGCCCGCGCCCAGAAGGGTCGGGTGGCAAGGAAGCGGGCAAAGGTGCCGGCAATCAGGATGAAGGTGCCGTTCACCGTCATGCTGATGCCGATCTGCAGGGTGCCCAGCAACAGCCCCTGCACCAGGACCGACCCGCGCGCGGGGTCGATGAACTGCGGCAGCAGCGACAGGTACAAAAGCACGGCCTTGGGGTTCAGCAGGTTGGTGACCAGACCCATGGTGAACAGGCGCAAGCGTCCATCCGGCGGCAGGTCGCGCACCTGGAAAGGGGACTGGCCGCCGGGGCGCAGCGCGTTCCAGGCCAGCCAGCCCAGATAGGCCGCACCGGCCCAGCGGATGGCCGTGAAGGCCAGCGGCAGGGCGGCCAGCACGGCCGTCAGACCCAGCACGGTCAGCATCAGGAAGATACAGAAGCCGACCCCGACCCCGGCCAACGACATCAACCCGGCCATCCGTCCCTGGCAGATGGAACGGGAGACCAGATAGGCCATGTTGGGTCCGGGCGTCAGCGCCATGCCCAGACACAGGGCCGCAAAGCCCGCGACGACCGCCGGGGGCACGGGCAGATGAAAAAGACCGGCATCCATCACGCAGCCCCCTCCCGCCCGTTCACGGCCACTTCCTCTGCAACCATGGCGGCCAGTTCCGGTCCGGCCAACCTGTCGACCATCCAGCGGACCAGGTCCAGGTTGGCCATGCACCCGGCGGCCGTGCCGATATTGCCGTCCACCACCAATCCGTCATCGACATGGATGGCCCCCAGATCGCGCAGACGACCGATGGCGTCGGGCCAGGCATAGGTCGTTGCCCGGCGCCCGCGCAAATGCCCCAGTGCTGCCAGGATCAGCGATCCGGAACATTGCGCGGCCAGCAATTGCCGGTCGGGGTCCAGCCCCGCCAGACGGGCCAGATAGGCGGTATCACGATGCAGGGCGCGGGTGACGCTGCCACTGGTGAACATCACCGCGTCGGCGGCCGCGGCCTCCTCCACCGGGCCATGCATGGCGACCGGCAGGCCAGTGCGGGAGACATGCTGATCCGCCGTGCCCAGAAGGCGCACGCGCCATTGATCAGGGGGCAGCCGCCCGGCCTGAAGCGGCCGGTTCAACAGATCCCAGGGCATGAACAGGTCGATGTCGGTGAAACCGTCAAAAGCGATGATGGCGATGGTGGGCATGGGACTCCCCCTGTCGGTCAGGCGACGGGAACCTGGATGGTGCCTTCCAGATACAGGACAGCGCGGCCGGCGATATGCACGCGGTCGCCCAGCAGCCGGCAGTGCAAGGTACCGCCGCGCGCCGACACCTGCCGCGCCTCCAGCGCCGTCCGGCCCAACCGATCCGCCCAATAGGGGATCAGGGTACAATGGGCGGAACCCGTCACGGGGTCTTCCGGAATGCCGTCCATGGGCGCGAAGAATCGGGAGACGAAATCGACACCCCCTTCTCCCGGTCCCGTGACGATGACCATGCGGCCCACACCGGACAGCAGCGACATGTCGGGCGCCAGGGCTTGCACCGTGGCGGCATCCTTGTAGACGACGAACCAGTCCCTGGCCGCCAGCACCCGCTCGGGCGTCGGGCCGCCCAGGGCCTTCAGCAGATCGGGGTGGACCTCCGCCGGCTGCGGCGCGCGCGTCGGAAAATCCAGGGTGTACAGACCGTCGGCATGGTCGACGCGCAATTCCCCGGCCACCTTGGTCCGAAACACGATCCGGTTGGCGTCCCGGTCGATGAAATTGCGGATGATGAAGGCTGAAGCCAGGGTGGCATGGCCGCAGAGATCGATCTCGTTGACCGGTGTGAACCAGCGGATGAACCAGGCCTCCCCGTCACGGACAAAGAAGGCGGTCTCCGCCAGATTATTCTCGGCGGCGATCGACTGCATCACCGCATCCGGCAGCCATTGTTCCAGCGGAACAATGGCTGCCGGATTGCCGCCGAACAGCGTATCGGTGAAGGCGTCGACCTGATAAAGCGGCAGGCGCATAAGGATCTCCAGGGTTCCAGATCGCAATGGACGGCGCGGGGGCGATCACAGCGCCGTAAAGTCGAAGGCGTTGTCCAGCGGGGCCAGCCCGGCCTGCGGGTAGTAGGTCATGGCCCCCGGCGCCGACAGCAACAGGCAGCGCACGGGCCAGCGGCCCGGCGTAACGTCGCGTGACGCGGCATCGCGGGTTTCCACCATCAGCCGCTTGCCGATGCCCCGTCCCTGAAACGCCTTGTCCACGGCCAGGTCGGACAGATAGCAGCAGAAGGCGAAATCGGTGACCGAGCGGGCGACACCGACCAGCAGGCGGCCCGCCCGCGCCGTCACCATCAGATTGGCATGGCGCAGCATGGACTCGATGCGGGCGGGATCATCGACAGGGCGGCGTTCAGCCAGACCGGAGCGCTTCAGCACGTCGATGAATTCTGCTGTGCGCAGCCGCGCTTCTACGGCGTAGGTAACTTCCATGTCGGGCATCGGCCCCTCCTGCTGTCGCACCCTGTGGCGATGCGAGACAAGTACGGGTACAATCGACACAATATAGGGTCAATACGCCAACTTGTACCGATGACAAGTTACAGCAGAAGCAGGGCCGATGCCGCCGTCGCCAGCCCCAGCGCACCGTTGAACAGGCGCAGATGCAGATCATCGCGCAGCCAACGCCCCATGGCCTGGCCGAACAGCACCCAGACCAGGGTACAGGGCATGCCGACAAAGATGAACATGGCGGTGATGGTCAGGATGCTGCCCCATTCGCCCAGTTGCGGCATGCGGAAAATGGCATGGACGGAAATGGCCATGGCCAGCCCTTTGGGGTTGATGAACTGGAAGGCAACGGCCTGCCAGAAGCTCAAGGGCCTGGCCCGCGATCCCGCTTCGGGTCGGCCAGCGGTGGCGATTTTCCAAGCCAGATAAAGCATATAGGCCATGCCAGCATATTTCAGCCCCTGTTCCAGCAGGGGAACCGCCCTCATCACGGCCTCGCCGCCGACACCGGCCAGCAGCACCAGCGTGCCGAAGCCGGCGACGATCCCGCCCATGTTGGGCAGGGTGCGGCGGAAGCCGAAGGTCGCCCCGCTGGCTGCCAGGATCATGTTGTTGGGGCCGGGCGTGACGGACGTGGCGATGCAATAGGCCGCCAGTGCTGCCAAGGGTTCCAGAAGACCAGTATCCATCACACCCCCTCTTGCCAGGGTGACAATCGCGATTGTCACCAGCCATGTCCGGAATTGTCCCCATTACGTCCGTTAGAAGTCTTGCGCCGGACGTGCAGGCGGAATAGGATCGAGACAATTAAGCGTCAGGGTCAGGATTGTCAGCATTGCATTGATGACAATCCTGACCCTTGCAGGGACAAGTCGCATGAATGAGCCCGCCATCACCCGCTGGCGCCCTCGCATTGACGGGCGGCCGGGTCCGCTCTACCGGGCCATCGCCACGGCTCTGGCCGAGGATATCGGCAATGGCACGCTGCCACCCGGCACGCGCCTGCCCACCCATCGCGACCTGGCCTGGGACCTGAAGGTGACCGTGGGCACCATCACCCGTGCCTATCAGGAAGCCGAGCGCCAGGGGCTAATCGGCGGAGAGGTGGGGCGCGGCACCTTCGTGCGCGATCCGCGGCGCCTGACCGACCCCGCGGTGGAAGCAGGGGGCAGCCTGTCGGGCGCGCCCCAGGGCCTGATCGACCTGTCGGTCAACGCGACCGCCCTGTGGCAGGACGCGAGCGCCCTGTCGACCGCCACCATGGCTGTGGCGCAATGGCCGGACCTGCCCAACCTGATGTCCTACCAGACGCCGCTGGGCCATCCTCGCCTGCGCGGCGCCATCGCCGACTGGCTGGGCGACAGCGCCAACATGCATGTCACGGCCGATCAGGTGCTGCTGGCCGCCGGCGGTCAGGGTGCGATGCAGGTGGCGCTGGCGGCCGTAACGCGGCCGGGTGACACGCTGCTGGTCGAACAGCTCACATATCCCGGGCTGCGCGCCCTGGCGCTGCATCTGGGTTTGCGCCTGATCCCCGTGGCCATGGACGCCGAAGGTCTGCTGCCGGACGCCGTGGAACAGGCAGCCCGCGCCCACGGCGCGCATGCGCTCTACTGCATGCCGACCTTGCAGAACCCCACCACCATCACCCTGTCGCCGGAACGCCGCCGCGCCCTGGTGGATGTGGCGCATCGCATGGGCGTGATGATCATCGAAGATGATGTCTATGGCTTCCTGAAACAGCCGACCCCCGCCACGCTGTACAGCCTGGCGCCCGACGTGACGATCTATGTCAGCAGCCTGTCCAAATCCCTGTTTCCAGGCCTGCGTACGGGTTATGTCGTGGGGCCGCGCCCGCTGTTCGATCGCATGGCCACGGTCTTGCGCGCCACCGTGCTGACACCGGCCCATCTGGGCACGGTCGTGGCGGCCGAACTGATCGACAGCGGCGAAGCCGGACGCATCGCCCAGCGTCGCCGGCAGATGGTGGCCGAGCGGCAGGCGGCAGCACGGCGCGCCCTGTGCGGCATGGATCTTTCCCTGTCCGACCCGGCCGTCACCCATATGTGGCTGCCCTTGCCCGACCATGTGCGCCGGGATGAACTGGTGCGTGGCGCCCTGGAACGCGGGGTGAAGGTCACGCCAGCCGATGCCTTCGGCGTGGGGCGGGGAGAGGTGCAGAATGCCATCCGCATCTGCCTGATGGGCGTGGACCGGGTCAGCCAGCTGGAACAGGGCCTGCAGGTGGTCGAAGGGCTGATCACCAACCCCGTTGCCAGCAGTGCCGCCTTCGTTTGATCCACCCTCACGCGACGGCGGTCAAACGTCGGACAGCAGCCGTTCCACCAGTTCCATATCCGCAGCCTTGTCCACATCGACGGCCGCCAGACCGAACGGCATCTCCACGACGGCCGCCCGGGCGCCGGTCAACCGGCCCAGCCGATCCAATGCGGCAGCAAGGGTCAGCCGACCCAGCAGAAAACGCAGAATGGACAGGGGGCCCAGCAGGCGGATCATGCGCAACGGATGCTTGCGCTGTGCCTCCACCTGCCGCCAGGTCTGCGCCACACTGGCCGATGCGGCTGTGCGGAAGGCAAACATGTTGCATCCGGAAAAGGCCCCGTCGGCAAAGCGCAGATAGGTGCGCTGCGTTTCCGGGACCGCGGCCTGCACAACATGGTCACGCGCCAGGGCGACACAGACATCGCTGCCATCGGGCAGATGCGACAGGAAATATTCCACCCATTCCGGGCGCAGCAGGGCATGGTCGGCCGTTGTTACGAACAGCGGCGTACCCAGCCTTTCCAATGCCGCCGACACGGTACGGCTGGGGCTGCCCTCCGCCGGCAGCAGGGCCAGCCGTCCGCCCGCCAGCAGCAGCCCCAGTTCTGGATGCTGTTCCACCAGTTCAGGCCGTTCGATGGCGATATGGATGGTCCCGACCGTTGGCGACGCCGTCAGGGCCCTGACCACACGGACCAGCATGGGCACCCCGGCCATGGGGGCAAAGGCCTTGTGGCTGACGCCGGCCAGCTTCGCCACCGGGTCGTCCGGCCCGCGGGAGCCGGCCAGGACCAGCACCGCCATCCCCTGCCCCGCCGCCGCCATGGTCAGATCGCCTTTTCGTACAGCCGGTAGGTCTTGTAGCGCGAGGAACCGATGCTCTCGATAATGCGGCGCATCGGCAGATTATCTTCCAGAATCCAGGACAGTTCGATCCATTCGTAGCCCAGCGCCTTCGCCTCCCGGCGCATGCTGTCCACGATCAGGAAGGGCAGGATGGCCTGCTGCCAGCCGCCGACATCGCGGCGCACCCCCATCAGGGGCACCCGCGCCGTCTTCACGCCCTTCACCTTCAACCGCCACAGCATCTTGAACAGGCCAAAGGGCAGCAGCTTGCCCCCCAGATCCCGGATGGCTTCGTTCAGGTTAGGCAGGCAGACGCCGAAGGCCACGGGCCGCCCTTCCACCTCCGCGATCCAGACCAGCCGCGGATTGATCAGCGGCTTCAGGGACTTCGCCATCTGCTTGGTTTCGGCTTCCGACAAGGGGACGAAGCCCCAGTTGCCGGCCCAGGCGTTGTTGAAGATGGAGGTGATATTCGCCAGATCCGCGTCGTAACGCTTCATGTCCAGCATGCGCAGGGTCAGCGTCGCCGGCAGGGGCCGTTCGATCATCTGGCGCACGGACTTGGGCAGGTCGCGGTCGATATCGATGAGATAGGCGAAGACATCCTTGGCCTTGGTCAGGCCCGCCCCTTCGATCCGCGGCCCCAGATAGGCGCGGTCATGGCCCATCAACAGCATGGGCGGCCGGTCCCAGCCATCGACCAGCAGGCCCGTCTCCTCATTGATGGACAGGTTGAAGGGGCCAACCATGCGCACCATGCCACGCTCGCGCAGCCAGTCGGCGGCGGCGGCGAACAGGGCATCGATAACCTCCTGGTCATCCTCCGCCGCCAGCAGGCCAAAATGACCCACGGCATCGTTGCGGATGGCCAGGCCGGCGCGATCGATCTGCGCCGAAATGCGCCCGACCACCTTCTCCCCGCGCAGGGCCAGGAAGAACATGACATCGGCATGCTGGAAATAGGGGTTCAGCTTGGGCGACAGGGTCTCCTGCCGCTCCAGATAGAGCGGCGGAACCCAATTGGGATCGCCCTGATGCAGCCGGTATTGCAAGGCGATGAAACGGTCCACACCCTTGGTACCGGGCACGACCTGTTCGATGCGGATGCTGGCGTCCCCGCCCTGGCGCGCGGTCAAGACGCAGCCTTCACGCCATCACCACCATTCTGGGCGGGCGGGCGCGGCGGCCTGTCGCGCGGCGGCGCGCCGGTGGCCTGCATGACCCAGGGATAGCGCTCGGCCTCTTCCAGGTCATAGCCCAGGTTGAACACGGTCGGGCTGCGCGGCTTCTGCCGGGCTTCCGCGTAATAGCTGTTGAACAGCATGTCGGGGCCGTAGGCGATGATGCCGTAGTTCCCATCCTCATTATGGAAATGGTGATAGAGGTGCAGCTGCTTGATCCGCGCCACCCAAGCCCAGCGGGGCTTGTAGTTCAGGTGCTGAATGCAGTGGAAGAATTCATAGATGCAGGTATTGACCAGCCCGGCTGCCAGGGCGGCGGCACCACCGGCCGGACCGTCGACCAGCCAGCCCACGGGAACGCTGACCAGTGCTATCGTGGGCAGGGTGTTGACCAGGCTGCCGAACAGTACTTCCAGCTTGTGCGGGTCCTGGTGATGGTCGAAATGGATGCGCTTCCACAGCGTGGCCGACCATTTCATGCGATAGAGCCAGCGCCCGTGCAGGATATAGCGGTGGATGCCATACCAGGCGAACGGATAGATAACCGAGGTCAGCAGCACCACAACGGCCAGCCGCCCCCAGCTTTCCACCCATGCAGCCGCCAGCACGGCCGACAGCAACGCCAGCAGCGCATAGACCTGGATGGCCGGGTACGTGGAATAGGCAAAGGCCAGTTCCCGCAAATTCATCTTGCCGAGGTCATAGCTGCGACCGCGCCAGGCATCGCCCCACATGCCCCAATCCTTTCCCATTCCGAAAGCCGATGCGGGCGGCCTTGTCGCCGCGCGTCATCGTGACGTCAAATTAGAACCCGTCCGGTCCGCCTTCAAGGGCATTACCGGCTTTGCGACATCGTATCGCCCCGGTCCGCCCCGCCGGGCGGTCCCTATTCCTCGATATGGATCATGATGGCCCCGCCAACGGCAGCGAAGAACACCAGCGGACCCCAGACCGCGATCAGCGGCGGCAGCGTCCCCGCCTGTCCCATGGCCCCCAGGATACCGGAAATCAGCAGAAAGCACAGGCCGACAGCCGTGCCCAGCGCTAGGCTGCCCATGGCCCCGCCGCGGCGGCGCATGCCATGGGCCACTGGCGCCGCCAGCAGCAGCATGACCAGCGACGCCAGCGGGGCCGCATAGGTGGAATGCAGCCGCGTGGCGTAGAAGGCGGGGCTTTCGCCGCCGGCCCAGGTACCGCGCACGATCCGCAGCAGCCGCTGGAAGGAGATGTTCTCCGTCGGCTTGCGCAGTTCGATCATGTTGTTGGGCGACAGGTCCATGTCCCAGTTCAGAACGTCGTCATGGCTCATCCGGACCGGATCGCCCAGATGGGTGCGCGACACGTCATAGATGCGCCAGCCATCGGGACCATGGTCACCGCGTGTAGCGGAAACCAGGTCGGTCGCCAATCCGCGCTGATCGCGGGCCACCATCTCCAGCGACTGAAAGCTTTTGCCGTCTTCGGCGATGGTGCCGATGCGGACGACATGATCGCCCAGACGGAACCAGACGGGCTTGGGCTTGTCATCGTCATCGCCGGCCTTGTCGGCCGGCGGGGTGGTCGCCGCCCACCAGGAGAGGAAGGTGCGCTCTGCCCGTGGTGCGATCTGGTCGCCCAGGATGAAGTGCCCCAGCGCCACGGCCAGCGCCGCGGGCAACAGCCCGCCCATGATCTGGTAGGGCGTCATGCCGACAGATCGCATGGCGACGATCTCGTTGGTGGACGCGAAACTCCACAAGGTCGACAGGGACCCGATCAGGACCGCCAGCGGCACGACCCGTTCCACCACCAGCGGCAGGCGCAGGGCCGTATATTCCAGCAGACCGCCAGCACCCAGCCCGCGTTCCAGCACCGTGCTGGCCGCGTCCAGCAGATCCAGCAATTGCAGCAGCGCCGACAGCGCCAGCAGAACCGACAGCACGCGGGTCAGAAAGGTTCGGGTCAGATAGCCGGTGATGGTGCCGCGATTCATGGCTGCTTCCCCCCCGACTTGCGGCGCCTGGGCAACAGCCGCACCAATTGGCTGGTGGCGCTGTCGATGGCGTCAAACATGGCGGCGAACGGGTTCTCGCCCGGCCGCACATCGGCACGGTGGAACAACCAGGCGCACAGCGCGCAGAACAGGGCAAAGGGCACCCATATGCCGATGACGGGCGGAACGCGGCCGACATCGCCCAGGCTTTCGCCCATCTGGATCAGATGGTGATAGACGATCAGGATGAAGGTGGCCAAGGCGATGCCCTGCCCGCGCCGCGCCCGCTTGGCCGCCATGCCCATGGGGACCGCCAGCAGCGGCAGCAGCGGCAGCGACACGGCGCGGGCCAGCCGCGCATGGAACTCCGATTCCAGCTTGCCGTGCGGCAGGATCGATTGCGGGTCGTGCATTTCCGACCACAGTTCGGTGATGGTCAGTTCCCGCTCGCTGCCACCGCGGTCGCGGAACGGCTCCGTGACCATGTTGAACGGCTTGTCCAGCTTCAGCTCGGTGAACTCCACCACCTGCCGGCGGCCATCGGGGATCATGCGCACCTGAATGCCCTGGTGCAGGGTCAGCAGCACGCGCGCCCGGTCGTCGGTGGCCGCCAGCGTGCCGGCGACCGCCGTGGTCACCCATTTCTCGCCATTGTCGCGATCCTGCTGCACAAACACTTTCGACAGGCGGCGGCCGGTGAAATCCACGAAATCGGCGCTGATGGTGATGCCGTCACCGGCATCGACGAAAGTGCCCTCCGGCACCGTCGCATCCCAGGCGGCATTGACCACCATATGATAGATGGCGCTGTAGCCGTAGCGGCCGAAGGGCTGCAAATAGCCGAACAGGATGATGGAAAACACCATCAGCCCGAAACCCAGCACCAGGAACGACCGGGCGATGCGCGGCACCGACAATCCCGCCGTCTGCAGCGCATCCAGTTCATTATCCTCTCCCATGCGGGCGACAACGATGAACATGGAGATGAAGAAGGCCGCCGGCAGCGCCAGCCCCAGATAATGCGGCACCAGATTGGCGATCAGCCGGACCACCATGTCGAACGGCCCGCCATGGTTGGCCAGCAGATCAAACAGGCGCAGCAGCCGTTCCATCAGCAGCGCGATCAGCACCACGATGACGGAGGCCACCAGCGGCTTCGTCGTCTCTGCCAGGATGTAGCGGTCGATCAGTCGCGTGCTGTTCAGTTTTTCCCGGCGTTCGGCCGGCAGGGGCGAACCGGTCACGACAGGGCCACCCAAAGGCTGCGCATTGAAACCGCCATGGGGCAATATCCATCGGACTCCAACGCGGCGACGGCCGCGCACGCGAAATTCGGCAAGATGGCGCTGTCGGCGTGGATGGTCATGGCGGGCATATATCAATCGGCGAAGCGCGCACTGTAGAGAGAAAGCACACCGGTGGCAACGCGGCCTCAGCCACCGGTGCGGGGTAGATGCAGCGACCAGCCCCCCAGCGCCGTGACGGGAGCGCCGCGGCAAGCAGCGCCCCGCACCTCCACCTGCACCTGCCAGCCGGCGGCGTCTGTGTCCACCGTCACAAGGTGCCAGCGCGCGGGCATGTCATGGCCGCGCCCAATGGCTGATGCAGACGGCACGGTCAGGCTGGGGATCGGCCCCAGGGGGCCCTTCACCATCGACAGGTTGGCGACATGGGCGTGGCCGTGCAGCAGCATTTCCGCCCCCGTCCGGGCCAGCAAGGCGCGCAGCGCCGCCCGGTCGGTCAGGCCCTTGCGCGCCCGCACCACCCCGTCGGCCACCGGGTGATGCACCATCAGCACGCGGAACAGGCCAGACCGGCCGGCATCCGCCAGCAGGTCACCCAGCCTTTCCAGCTGTTCGGCCCCCAGGCGTCCCTGGGCCAGCCCGATCGGCGTCGGCACACCACTGTTGGCCCCGATGAAGGCGACGGGTCCGCGCAGGCGCAGATAGGGGAAGGCCACGGTATCCCGCCCGTCGCCCCGCATCTGCGCCGCCCAGTGATCCAGCCCGTCTGTCGCCTTCATGTCGACCATGGCGTCATGGTTGCCGGGCACCAGGCTGACATCGGCTGCCGGCCCCAGGCTGTCCAGCCAGACCGCGCCCCGCCGGAACTCCCCCGGCAGGGAAATATTGGCGATATCCCCCGTCACGGCCCAATGGTCCACCCCTTGCGCCCTTATATCGGCGATGATGGCGTCCAGCATGACCGGCTGATGGGCGTGGCGGCGCTTGCGCCGCCAGGACAGATAGCTGAGCGTGCGCTTGGACAGCCATTCCATCCCATGCGGACGGTCGGGCTCCAGCGGCAGGTGCGGATCAGACAGATGGGCAAAGCGGAAGGGTCGCATGGGCGCCACGCTACAATGCGGCACAGGCCATAGGCAAAGGGGACGTCTCTCCTGTATGTAGTCGGGCCAGAAATCCTGTCCGTTACGGTTCCCATCTTGTCCTGCCGCCTTCCCGTTACCGCAAAGCAGCCACGACTCGTCCCCGTGCGGCGACAGGGCCGCAATTTGTGCTGGATCACAGCCGCTACCCGCGCGGCTGTGGCATTGACCGTCGCGGTCGCGCCGAAGGGGCGCGACCTTGTTTTCTCATGTGCGGCGGTCTGATCCGAATGGCGCGTCTCGGTCTCATCCGTAATCCCTACAGCCAGCGTAACAAGGGCGGTGGCGGCGACAAGGCGGCACAGGCCGCGGCCATGCTGGGCTTCTATTTCGCCGAACCGGCCACGCCGCAGGAACTGGCCGAGACCCTGGCCGATTTCCGCGAAGGCGGGGTTGATATCCTCTGCGTCGATGGTGGCGACGGCACCGTGCGCGACGTGCTGACGGCCCTGCCCGCCGCCTATGGTGACACACCGCCCAAGCTGGCCATCCTGGCGGCCGGCAAGACCAACCTGATCGCGGCCGATGTCGGCACCACCGGCTATGGCCGCAAGGGGTTGAACCTGCTGGTGCAGGCTGTGAAAACCGGCACGCTGGGCCAGCGCACGACGGTGCGCCCCGTGCTGAACCTGCATTGGCCCGATGGCGAACACACCGATGTGCGCGGCATGTTCATGGGGGCTGGTGCCTTCACGCGCGGCACCGACCTGGCCAATGCCGCCATCCACAAGGCCGGCTTCACGCAGGAAATCGCAGTGGCCCTGACCATGGCCGGCGTGCTGGGCCGGGCCCTGGTCGGCAATGACCAGCATGGGTGGCTGGCGGGGGAGGATTTCGGCGCCGCCTGCGATGCCGCCCCCATGCGTGACGGCAACCGCTTCCTGTTCCTGGCGACGACGCTGGACAAGCTGATCATGGGCCTGTGGCCCTTCTGGGACCATGGTGACAGGCCCTTGCGCTATCTGGATGTGGCCGCCCGCCCACCCGGTCTGCTCTGCGCCCTGCCCCGGCTGATGACGGGCCGGCCCAGCAACGCCATGCGGCGGGGTGACAGCTACAATTCCGGCGGGGCCGACCGGATCGAACTGCGCCTGACGCGGCCGCTGATCATGGACGGGGAGACGTACCCGGCCGGTCGTGTCATCCTGTCGGCCCGCGACCATATCGAATTCGTCCAGCCGTGACCCCTCCTCTGCTTCTCGACCTGATCCGTGCCGAATGGGATGCCGACCTGCCGGGCCCGGCGGCGGCTTTGGTGCAGGCCCTGGTGGACCATGGCGGCGCCAACGTCGCTTCCGTGCTGTTCTACGGCTCCAACCTGCGGTCGGGCGATACCGAAGGGGTGCTGGATTTCTATGTCCTGCTGGACCGGTTGCTGCCCTGGCGGAACAGCCGGCCGCTGGCAGCCGCCACCCGCCTGCTGCCGCCCAGCGTGGAATATTGGGAAGTGCCCTGGCAGGGCCACACGCTGCGCGGCAAGGTCGCAGTGATGGGCCTGGACCAGTTCGCGCACGCCACCCGTTTCGACAGTCTGGACACCACGATCTGGGCGCGCTTTACCCAGCCCGTGATGCTGGCCTTCGCCCGTGACGATGCCGCCCGCGACGCCACCCTGCATGCCGTGGCCAAGGCCGTGACCAGCGCTGCCCGCTGGGCCGCCCTGCTGGGCCCGGGTGCAGGGGCGCCGCGGGATTTCTGGGAAGCCCTGTTCAAGGCCACCTATGCCGCCGAACTGCGGGTGGAGAAGGCATCACGCGGGGTCAGTCTGGTCGACCATGCCGCCGATCGCTATGCGGGGCTGCTGTCGCCCGCCTGGGCCGCCGGCCGCGTCCCGTTCCAGGATCTGGCGGATGGGCAGGTCCGACCGCTGCTGACGGCCGATGAACGTCAGAACGCCCTGCATGGCTGGGACCTGCGTCGGCGGCTGGGCAAGGTTTTGAACATCGCCCGGCTGGTGAAGGCGGCATTCACCTTCCAGGGCGGGGTCGACTACCTGCTATGGAAGCTGCATCGGCATTCGGGCGTACGGCTTGACCTGTCGCCCTGGCAGCGGCGTCACCCCATCCTGGCCGCCCCCGGCATCCTGTGGAAGCTGAGGCAGATGGGGGCCATCCGGTGACGCGCGGGCCTGCGAACCCGACGCTGGCCCATTATGTCGCTCACGCGTCGCTTTATGCCGATCTTCTGGCCGACCATGACAGCGCCGCGGCGCGTCATCGTTTCCTGACGGCTGTCGGCCGTGACGATGCCGCTATCCTGGACCTGGGCTGTGGGGTGGGGCGGGACATGGTCG
Source organism: Niveispirillum sp. FG148 (assembly GCF_057809655.1). Classification (NCBI taxonomy): domain Bacteria; kingdom Pseudomonadati; phylum Pseudomonadota; class Alphaproteobacteria; order Rhodospirillales; family Azospirillaceae; genus Niveispirillum; species Niveispirillum sp. FG148. The sequence continues at coordinate 86,375 of NZ_JBMDKJ010000007.1, read as the reverse complement.
GGTTCCGCGATGCCGGCTGTACGGTCACCGGTGTCGATGGCGCGGCCCCTCTGGCGGCCCTGGCCCGGCAGGCCACCGGCTTTCCCGTGCATGTCATCGACTTGCTGTCGCCAGCCCCCGTCCCCTGGCCGGCGGCCAGCTTCGACGGCATCTGGGCACATCATCTGTTCTTCCACCTGCCCAGTCCCGCCCTGCCCGTCATCCTGAGCCGGGTGCGATCCTGGCTGCGGCCCGGGGGCTGTTTTTATGCCTGCGATCCGACGGGGGACGGGATGGAAGGGCTGGCCGATGATGGCCGCCACCTGGCCTTCCGCCGCCCGCAGGTCTGGAAGGCGAGCATGCGGGCCGCGGGTTTCACCCTGGTTGAAGAATGGCGCCGGCCGGAAGGGCTGCCGCGCCACCGGCAGAACTGGCTGGCGACCCTGTGGCGAGCCGGAAAATGAAAAACCCCGCGGACACCTTCCGGCATCCGCGGGGCTTCATTCATGCCCGGGGGCGTAATTACTCGGCTGCCTGAACCAGCGCCGGCAGCACACCCAGCTGACGACCGACCTTGGCGAACTGTTCGACGGCAAAATCGATCTGCTGCGTCGTGTGCGCGGCGCTGACGCTGGTGCGCAGCAGCGACAGGCTGTTCGGCGTGGCCGGCGGCAGCGCCAGGTTCAGGTACAGGCCGGCTTCCAGCAGCAGGTTCCAGAAGGTGATGGCCAGTTCCTTGGACGGCAGCGACACAGCCACGATGGGGTTCACATCGGGACCGACCTGGAAGCCCAGGTTGCGCAGCCCTTCATACAGGCGGCGGGAATTGGCGTTCAGCTTGTTGCGCAGGCCCGGCTCCTCCTGCATGCGCTTCAGCGCCTGCAGGGACGTGGCGATGACCGACGGCGGCAGCGAAGCCGTGAACATGTAGGGGCGGCAGGCCACCCGCAGCACGTCAAAGTCGGGCAGATCAGACACGCAGAAGCCACCGACAGCGCCCAGGCTCTTGGAGAAGGTGCCGACGATGAAGTCCACATCCTCTTCCACGCCGACTTCCTGCGCCAGACCGCGACCGGTCTCGCCCAGCACGCCCATGGAATGGGCTTCATCGACCAGCAGATAGACGCCGTTCTCGCGCTTGACCTGGGCGAATTCCTTCAGCGGGGCAATGTCGCCCAGCATGGAATAGACGCCCTCCACCACCACCAGCTTGTTGCCGGGATGGTCGGCCAGACGGCGCAGACGCTTGTTCAGATCGTCCGGGTCGTTGTGGCGGAAGCGCACAACCTGGCCGGCCGTCATCTTGGCGGCGTCATAGATGCTGGCATGGCTGTCGCTGTCGATGACCAGGATGTCATCCTTGCCGACCAGCGTGGAGATGATGCCCAGGTTCGCTTGATAGCCGGTCGTGAAAACCATGCAGTTCTCACGGCCGTAGAACTTTGCCAGTTCCACTTCCAGATCGGCATGGCCGCTGTAGCTGCCATTCGCAATGCGCGAGCCGGTGGTGCCCGTGCCCTGTTCGATCAGCGCTTCGACACCCTTGTCGATGCAGCTTTTGTCGAAGGTCAGGCCCAGATAGTTGTTGGTGCCCAGAAGGACGGTTCGCCGCCCCTTCAGCACACCTTCCGTCGGCGACAGGATCTGGTCGAAGCGGACCGTGAACGGGTCGCGGCCAGCGCCGGCGATCTTGTGGTAGTGCTCGCGGAGCTGGGTGTATTTCGCAAGTATCGTCATGTTTTAGGCGCGCCCCCGGAGTTCCAGTATGGTCCTGGCCAGGTCGCCGATGGTTTCGACCTCAGCAATCCGCTCCAGCGGGATCGAGATGTCGAATTTGTCTTCCAGCACCATCACGAAATCCATAACGGCCAAGCTGTCCAGGCCAAGATCGCGCGTAATGCTGGTCTCCGTCGTGATGGTGACCGGCGTCGGCAGGGTAGGCCCAAGGGCAGCAATAATTACTTCGACGATTGCGTTGACGTCGGTGGTCATAAAAGTGCCCCAGGGATCAGTCTACAGGTGTTGTAGGTCGTTGTTGCCATGCGATGCCGGTGCCCCCCGGCATCGACCAAAAAAGCGTCACGTTCCGGTAAGGTAATTGCAACGCCCAAGGATGCAAGAACAAACCACAAAACGCATGGAACACCTGTGACAGATGACACAGCCACGGGCAATTTCGCAACAGTTTGAAGCGATTTGGTGGGCTGATCGCTATATCCAGCCCTGGTTCCGGTACCAGTTCGCCGTCTCCTCGAACCCGACGCGGAGCGGAATTCGCGGCTTCCACAGCGATTCAGGCGGCAATTGCTGCGACGCGACAGACCAGTCGGCGTGGGTAATCTCCCGCGTTTTGGGCAGGGTCAGCATGACAGGCTTGCCGGTAACGCCGGCATAGGCGCTGCCGCACAGGCCGACCAGACGGATCAGCGCCGCCGGCACAGGCAGGCGGAGGGCGCGGTGGCCGACAGCCTGCGATGCCACGTCCAGCAGGGTTTCCCAATCGTATCCACCAACCAGACCGTCACACAGCCCATAGCGCTGTCCGCGCGGGCCGCCAGGTGCCGCCAGCGCCGCAATGGCCTCGGCGGCATCCAAGGCGTGGATCATGGCCAGTCGCGCGTCGGCGCCACCCAATACCGGCACGACCGGCCCCGCCGCCGCCTGGAACAGCGACAGGGTCTCCCGGTCCCAGGGGCCATAGATGGCGGGCGGGCGCACGATGACCCAGTCATCCCCGCCATAAGCGGCCAGCGCCGCTTCCTCCCCGGCCTGCTTGCTGGCGGCATAATGGGACAGATGCGGCTGGGTCGCCGCCTGGCTGGACACGATCAGCAGCCGGGCGCCCGGCGCATGCGCCGCCACGGCCCGGCCCAATGCCGCCGACCCGCCCTCGTTCACGCGGAAAAAGTCGTCGCGACGGGCGGCCTTGATCAGGCCGGCGACATGGATAACGACATCAGCCCCCGTCACCAGCCGGACCAGCGCCGCGTCGTCCCGCAGGTCGCCCAGCACCAGTTCCGGCCGCACATCGGACAAGAGCGGATGCACCGGGTCCTGACGGACCAGCATACGCACGGCATAGCCGGCGCGATGCAGGGCGGCCACGATGTAGCGACCCAGGAAGCCCGTGCCACCGGTGATGGCGGCCAGCGCCATGTCAGGCCGTAACGCCGAATTCGCCGGCCAGGTACATCTGCCGGGCCTTGGTCCGGCTCAGCTTGCCGGACGAGGTCTGGGGCAGCGAATGGGTCGGCACCAGCACCACCTTCACCTCCAGCCCGTGGGCCGCACGCAGCACGCCCTGCACCTGCTGGGCCAGCGCGGTACGCGCGTCTTCCTGCGTCGGGCGGCACTGGACCAGTACCACCACCTGCTCTCCCCCGTCGCCATCGACGGAGAAGGCAACGACGTCACCGCTGCGCAGGGATTCCACCGCATGTTCGGCCGACCATTCCAGGTCCTGCGGCCAGATATTTCGGCCATTGACCAGGATCAGGTCCTTGGCGCGGCCGGTAATGACGATCTGACCACCGCAGAGATAGCCCAGGTCGCCCGTGTCCAGCCAGCCATCGGCGGACAGAACCGCGTCCGTCTCCTCCGGCCGGTTGAAATATTCCCGCATCAGGGAGGGACCGCGCGCGAAAATGCGGCCGACCTGCTTTTCGGCCAGCACCTTGCCTTCCGGGTCGCGCACTTCCAGCGCATGGCCGGGCAGCACGGGGCCATTCAGCACGAATTCGCGCGACCGCTGCGTGTCCGGGCCCGGCGGCACAGCCACGGCCTCTTCTTCCAGCTTGTCCAGGTCGACCAGATCGGTGATCAGGCCCGTGTCCAGCGGGGCGAAGGACAGGGCCAGCGACGCCTCCGCCATGCCATAGGACGGCACCAGCGCCTCGGCGCGGAACCCGCGCCCGGCAAAGGTCTCCGCGAACTTGCGCAGGACGCGCGGACGCACCATGTCGCCGCCGATGCCGGCCCCGCGCCAGGTGGACAGGTCGATACCGTCCGTCGACGCCGTCTCCGCCCGGCGCGCCGCCAGCTCATAGCCGAAGCTGGGGCTGTAGGACAGGGTGCCGCCATTGCGGGAAATGATGTTCAGCCACAGCAGCGGACGGCGGGCGAATTCCCGCGTCGGCAGATAGTCGATCGACACCTGACAGACCAGCGGGGTCAGCAGGAACCCGACCAGCCCCATGTCATGGTACAGCGGCAGCCAGGAGATGCAGCGGTCGTCGCCCGTGATCTTCAGCCCGTAATGGGTGATGGCATAGGCATTGGCCATCAGCGCGCGCTGGGTGACGGCCACCCCCATGGGAAAGCGCGTGCTGCCCGAGGAGAATTGCAGATAGCAGAGATCGTCCGGCGTGACCGCCGGCAGGGCAATACCTTCGCCATCCACATCATCGAACACGGCCAGCGTGCCGACAGCCTTCAGGCCCAGCCCGTCGGCCGCCAGCGCCAGCCAGTCGGCCAGGGACACGGGGGACAGGGCCGCGGCGGCATCGGCCACCTGGATCATGCGGCGCACATGCTCAATATAGGCGTCCTTGCCCCCAAAGGCAGCCGGCAGCGGCATGGGGGCCGGCACCAGGCCCGCGAACTGGCAGGCGGCGAAGGCACGCATGAAATCGCCATCGCTCTCCGCGATGATGGCGACGCGGTCCCCCTTCACCAGCCCTTTGGCCAGCATGCGGCGGGCCAGGGCCTGCGCCTGTTCGTAAAGGCGGCTGTAGGACAGCGCTTCGGTCAGTTCCCCCTTGCCGGAATAGAAATTCAGGCCGGTCTCCCCACGGGCGGCGTATTCGATCGCTTCCGGCACCGTGGCGAAATCCGCCAGGCGGGAGGCAAGCGCATGCTTCGAAGGGGTGGGACTGACCATGGCGTACTGTTCCAGCGATGAAGGGGCCCGAAGCCCGCGACCAAAATGAAGGCTGTTCAAGAGACGTGCAACAGCTTCGTGCCCCCGGTGGACAGGGGCCCGCTCCTTCGCGCTCATACCAGAGCGGGAATGAGCGGGCAATCCGCACCGAGTGAGGGGCACCCTTGCCGATGCCCGAACGGCGCGGGACAGACATTCCAAGGACGCGCCCGACCGGACGACCCAAGGTGATAAGCCCTTGTCAGCCTTGCCCATCCATCTGGGGATAGACGAAATGCATCGTTGGCAATGGCATCATCTGCTGTGACTGTTATCACTTTGCCGCAGCGGGTTGCGCCCTACATGAACAGGGTTCGCCCGTATTCCGTCCGATGCACCCGCCGAGGCCCTTGCCATGTCCCGCCTGCCCGTCGATCAACTGCTGCGCCACACGGCTTTTGCCGCCCTGCTGGGAACCGCCCTGGTGGTAATGCCGGCTGCGGCCCAGCAGGACCAGGCGGAAGCGCAGGTCGCCGCCGGCCCGGCGGAGGATGTGAACGACCCGCTGGAGCCCATCAACCGCGGCATCTTCTGGTTCAATGAAGGCGTGGACATCGTCCTGATCAAGCCGGCAGCCAAGGTCTATCGAACCGTGCTGCCCACCCCGGCGCAAAAGGGCGTGCGCAATGTGCTGCGCAACCTGCGTTCGCCCCTGGACTTGACGAACCAGTTGCTTCAGGGCGACTGGCACGGGGCCGGCAATGTGTTCCGGCGGTTCCTGATCAACAGCACCATTGGCCTGGGCGGTCTGATCGACGTGGCTGCCGACAAGGGCATGCCCTACGAATATGAAAGCCTGGATCAGACGCTGGCCGTCTGGGGCGTGCCGGAAGGGCCGTATCTGGTGCTGCCGCTGCTGGGCTCGTCGTCGCTGCGCGATGCGACCGGGTTGGCAGGTGAGTTCATGGCCGATCCGGTGTCGAACTACGCCTCCAACACCGATCGCGACTGGTTCAACTACACCCGTGCCGGCCTGACGGCTCTGGATACGCGGGCGGAGTACATTGAGGCGATCGACGATATCAAGCGCAACAGCTTCGACTATTACGCCTCCATGCGCTCGCTCTACCGCCAGCGCCGCGACGGCTGGATCCGCGACGGCAAGCCCGACGTGGAACAGATGGAAGAAATCCCGAATTACGAGTGAGGATCGAGGCCGCATGCCCGCAACGTCACCGCCATGTGCGGTGGCGGCGGGGCGGTGGCAGTTATTTCGGACCCGGAACCATCTAGGCTGGGAAAGCGGATGGTCCGCGCCAGCAGGTGCAGCGGCGCGGGCGGCGGCATCTCCGCGCCATAGATCGGGTCGCCCAGGATGGGCATGGCCATATAGGCGCAATGCGCCCGCAGCTGGTGCATGCGGCCCGTACGCGGGTACAGATCCAGCAGCGACAGCCCATGGGCTGAACCCAGCCTTCTCCAGCGGGTCAAAGCCGGCTTGGCCGCCACATCCAGCACCATTTTCGACGTGCCGGGCACCCAGACCTTCTCCAGAGGCAGATCAATCACACCTGTCTCCGCCTTCGGCCTGCCCAGAACCACGGCCCAATAGGTCTTGCGCACCCGCCCATCCAGGAACATGGCGCCCAGCCGGGCGGCGGCTTCCACATCGCGGGCCAGGACCAGGCAACCGGCCGTATCCTTGTCCAGGCGGTGGGCCAGACGCGGCGGCTCCGGCCGGTCGCCCTGGATCAGGGGCAGATAAAGCTCAAGGTGATCCGTCGTTCTGGTTCCGAAATGAACCGGCAATCCGTATGGCTTGTCGATGATGATGACGCGATCATCCTCGTACAGCACCCGCTCGCGCATCTCCTGCGCCGTGTAGGGCATGGGATCAGCCGACGGCCAACCGGGTGAACAGCAATTGCGCCGGCTGCCCGTGCCCCTGCCAGACAATGGCAAACTGTCCCAGCATCTCCGCCAGTTGCAGCGCGTCGAACGGGGCCAGATCGAAGATGGCGACCCCCTTCTCCACCGGCCAGTCCTTGGTCGCCGGGCGCAGCTCGGCCGGCACATAGTCCAGATCCTCATCCTCCAGGATGTCGGTCAGGCGGGCATGGGCGGCATCGTTGGCGGCAGCACTGGCCGGCTTGCTTCGCGGGTTCCAGGCGGTGACGAACACCACCTCGGCAGCACCCCGATTCTCCAGCAGGGCATCCATTTCCTTGCCGTCGACCATGATGCGGGCCGTGGCCGTGCGCTTGCCGTCCAGCGCGACGTAGCTGGTCTGCTGATAGGCGGCCAGAAGCTTGGGATCAAAGCCGCTCATCGAAAATCCTCGACAGTGTGGGCGTGGTTCAGGGGGCCATGGCCGTGGCCATAGCCGGGGGCTGTGCGGATGGCGATTTCGACATAGCGGCGGGCGCGCGCCACCGCCGCCACCACGTCCAGCCCCTGGGCCAGACCGGTAGCGATGGCGGATGACAGGGTGCAGCCCGTGCCGTGCGTATGGCGCGTCATCACCCGCTCGCCGTTGAAGGCATGCTCGCCCTGCGGCGTGACCAGCAGATCGGTCAGCACGGGCCCTTCCATATGCCCGCCCTTCATCAGCACGGCCTGGGCACCATAGCCCAGCAGCACGCGGGCGGCACGGCGCATGTCGTCGACCGTGACGATCTCGATCCCCGTCATCGCCTCGGCCTCCGGCACGTTGGGCGTGACGATGGCGGCCAGCGGCAGCAGGCGGCGGATCAGCGCCCCGATGGAGCTTTCATCCAGCAGCCGGTGCCCGCCCTTGGCCACCATGACGGGATCGACGACCAGGGCCACGTCAGGCGCGCTGGCGACCAGCGTGTCGGCCACGGCATTGATGATGTCGGCGGTGGCCAGCATGCCGATCTTCACGGCATCGGCCCCGATATCGGCCAGCACCAGTTGCATCTGCTGCACCAGGAACGGGATGGGCACGGGCAGCACGCCATGCACCCCGTTGGTATCCTGGGCCGTCAGGGCCGTGATGGCGGTCATGGCATAGCCCTTCAGGGCCGTCACCGCCTTGATATCGGCCTGGATGCCGGCCCCGCCGCCCGAATCCGATCCGGCAATAATGAGGACGCGTCCCTGCATGGCTGGTCCCCCCCTTATTCCGCGGCCATGGCGCGGGTGGCCACACGCACGGCCTCGCAGATATCGTCCACGACATGGGCCACCAGGGACTCATCCTCCCCCTCCGCCATGACGCGGATCAGCGGTTCCGTGCCCGATTTGCGAATCAGCACGCGGCCGGCCTCGGCCAACTTCGCCTCTCCCGCCTTGATGGCGGCCTTGACGCTGTCCACCTCCAGGGGACGGACGCCGCCGCCGGCATCGTAGCGGACATTCTTCAGAAGCTGCGGCAGCGGCTTGAACACGCGCAGCACTTCCGATGCCGGCCGGCCGGACTGGCGGATGCAGGCCAGCACCTGCAACGCGGCCAGCAGCCCGTCGCCCGTGGTGGCAAAATCCGACAGCACGACATGGCCCGACTGTTCGCCGCCGACATTGAACCCATGCTCGCGCATATGTTCGACCACATAGCGGTCGCCCACCGACGTGCGGGCCAGCGTCAGGCCCAGCTTCTTCAGGTGCAGTTCCATGCCCATGTTGGACATGACGGTGGCGACCACCCCACCCCCGCGCAGCCGGCCGCTTTCGGCCCAGCTCTGCCCGATCAGGGCCATGATCTGGTCGCCGTCGATCTGCGTCCCCGTCTCGTCGGCCAGGATCAGGCGGTCGGCATCCCCGTCAAGCGCAATGCCCAGGTCGGCCTTGTGTTCCACCACGGCGGCACGCATGGCGGCCGGCGACGTAGCCCCGCACTTGTCGTTGATGTTGAAGCCGTTGGGCTGGTTGAACAGGGTGACGACCTCCGCGCCCAGTTCATACAGCACGCGCGGCGCCACCTTGTAGGCGGCCCCATGGGCGCAATCGACAACGATCTTCATGCCGTCCAGGCGCAGGGCGCGCGGGAAGCTGCTTTTCACCACCTCGATATAACGGCCGGACGCGTCCTCCATCCGCTGGGCCCGGCCCAGATCGCGGGGGGCGGCCAGATCGGGGGCAAAGGGCAGCGCCATGCGCGCCTCGATCTCCGCCTCGAACTCATCCGACAGCTTGTAGCCGTCGGGGCCGAACAGCTTGATGCCGTTATCCTGGAACGGATTATGGCTGGCCGACAGCATGACGCCCAGGTCGGCGCGCATGGACCGGGTCAGCATCGCGACAGCCGGTGTCGGCAGCGGCCCGACCAGGATCACATCCAGACCCATGGAGATGAAGCCCGCCGTCAGCGCCGGTTCCAGCATATAGCCGGACAGGCGCGTATCCTTGGCGATGACGACGGTATGGCGGTGATCCCCGCGCCGGAAATGCAAAGCGGCCGCCATCGCGGCCTTCAACGCGGTTTCGGCCGTCATCGGCTCGGTATTGGCGGTGCCGCGGATGCCATCCGTGCCGAACAATTTACGCGACATTGATCTGGGATTCCGTGCTTTGGGGACTGTTCTCTGCCGCTTTTATAGCATGGGGTACGGCCCGGCCGGCAATGCAACAATCCCGCGGCGGGCCCCCTTCTCAGGCCGATTGCAGGGCCTGCCACACGGCCACCGCCTGCGCCGTGGCCGCCACATCATGGACCCGCAGGATCTGCGCCCCCTGCCCCAGCGTATGCAGCGCCGTCGCCAGGGAACCCGGCACCCGATCCCTGGGCGCCTCCCCCTTCGACAGGCCGGCAATAAAGCGCTTGCGGCTGACCCCGATCAGCAGCGGACAGCCCAGCCCATGCAGCACCCCCGTGCGGGCCAGCAGATCGACATTATGGTCCAGGTCCTTGCCGAATCCGATGCCCGGATCAATGGCGATCTTTTCCCGCGCGATACCGGCCGCGACAGCCGCATCGATCCGCGCCGCCAGCCAGTCAAAAACCTCCACCGTCACGTCATCATAGCGGGGAGCATCCTGCATGGTCTGCGGCTCCCCCTTGATATGCATCAGCACGACGGGAAGGCCCGTGGCGGCCGCAACAGCCAAGCTGTCCGGATCGCCGGTCAGGGCGGTGACGTCATTGATGATGCTCGCCCCCGCCACCGCGGCCGCCCTCATCACGGCGGCATGGCGGGTATCGATGGAGATCACGGCCCCTTCGGCCGCCAGCGCACGGATGACCGGCACGACGCGGGCGATCTCGATCTCCTCCGGCACCGGGTCCGCCCCCGGCCGCGTCGACTCGCCGCCGATATCCAGAATGTCGGCCCCTTCGGCCAGCAGGCGCCGTCCATGGGCAATGGCCGCCTCCGCATGATCATGGTCGCCCCCGTCGGAAAAACTGTCGGGCGTGACATTGACAATGCCCATGATCACCGGCCGCGACAGGTCGAACCCGGCCCACGGCGCGCGGGGCGCGATCAGCGGGTGGGCATGGGGAAGCGACGATGCCGGCCGAACGCCCTCCCCGCTTTCAACCAGGGCGAAGGCCAGGGGGCCACCGGCCAAAGGACGCGCTGCACCGTTGGCAATGGCGGTGCGGGCGGCAGGGCCGGAAAGAAGCGCGAGAGGACGAAGCATTTGGGGGCCGGTGCCTGTCTTGGTGGATGGGCATGAATGACAAACCCCCGGTACTTTCGCACCGGGGGCCTGATACTCAACGCGGCATGGCGCGGCTTACAGCCCCGGCTGCGGCTCGGGCTCGATCCCATCCTTGCCGGAGGTGGGAACCGACGACCGGCGGCCCGTGGATTTCGGCGGTTCGGCGGGCGATTGCGGGCGCGGGGCCGGCGGATCGCTGCGCACCACCTGCTCACCGCGCAGGATGGCCTTCACCTCGTCACCCGACAGGGTTTCGAATTCCAGCAGCGCTTCCGACACCTTGTGCAGATCGTCCAGATTTTCGGTCAGCAGCTTGCGGGCCATGCTCTCGCCCTCTTCGATCAGACGGCGGATCTCCTCATCGATCAACTGCGCCGTCGCTTCGGAAATGTTCTGCTGCTGCGCCACCGAATGGCCCAGGAACACCTCCTGTTCGTTGGCGTTGTAGCGGACACGGCCCAACTTATCGGACATGCCATACTCGGCCACCATGGCGCGGGCCCAGCGGGTGGCCTGCTGGATGTCGCTGGCGGCACCGGTGGTTACGTTCTCCGGCCCGAAGATGATCTCCTCGGCCACGCGACCACCGAACAGCACGGCCAGACGCGATTCCATCTCGCGCTTGGTATAGTTGGTGCGGTCGCGTTCCGGCAGATTCATGGTCACACCCAGGGCGCGGCCGCGCGGGATGATGGTGACCTTGTGCAGCGGGTCATATTCCGGCACCCACAGCGACACCAGCGCATGGCCGGCCTCGTGATAGGCGGTCAGCTTCTTCTCCCGCTCCGACATGACCATGGACCGGCGCTCGGCACCCATCATGACCTTGTCCTTGGCGTTCTCGAAATCGGCCATGCCAACGACTCGTTTGCCGCCACGGGCGGCCAGCAGCGCCGCCTCGTTCACCAGATTGGCCAGATCGGCACCGGAGAAGCCGGGTGTACCGCGCGCAATCACCTTGGGGTCCACATCGGGGGCCAGCGGCACTTTGCGCATATGGACCTTCAGAATCTTCTCGCGACCCAGCACGTCGGGGTTGGGCACCACGACCTGGCGGTCGAAGCGGCCGGGACGCAGCAGGGCGGGGTCCAGAACGTCGGGGCGGTTGGTGGCGGCGATCAGGATCACGCCCTCATTCGCCTCGAACCCGTCCATTTCGACCAGAAGCTGGTTCAGCGTCTGCTCACGTTCATCATTGCCACCGCCCAGGCCGGCACCGCGATGACGGCCGACGGCATCGATTTCATCGATGAAGATGATGCAGGGCGCGTTCTTCTTGCCCTGTTCGAACATGTCGCGGACGCGGGACGCGCCCACGCCGACGAACATCTCCACAAAGTCGGAACCGGAGATGGTGAAGAAGGGCACGTTGGCCTCACCGGCCACGGCGCGGGCCGTCAGGGTCTTGCCGGTACCCGGCGGCCCCACCAGCAGCACGCCCTTGGGGATCTTGCCGCCCAGGCGCTGGAACTTCTGCGGGTCCTTCAGGAAGTCGACGACCTCCTCCAACTCCTGCTTGGCCTCGTCGATGCCGGCCACATCATCGAAGGTGACGCGGCCCACCTTTTCGGTCAGCAGCCGAGCCCGGGACTTGCCAAAGCCCATGGCCTTGCCGCCGCCCGACTGCATCTGGCGCATGAAGAAGACCCAGACGCCGATCAGCAGCAGCATGGGGAACCAGCTCAGCAGGATGCTGAACAGGGTGGGGCTGTTATCTTCCGCCACCACGGCCACGCGCACATTCTTGTCGACCAGACGGTCGGCGACGTTGGAACCCGGCGGCGCCGTCGTCGTGAAGGCGCGGCCATCATTGGTGGTGCCGGAGATCTGGTCGCCCTTGATGGTCACAGCCGACACGGCACCGCGATCCACCTCGGCCAGCAGGTCGCTATAGGCCATGCCGGACTGGTTGGAGCGGGTGGAGGAGGTCTGGAACAGGTTGAAAAGGGCGATCAACAGCACCCCAATCACCAGCCACAGCGCCAGATTCTTACCGAAATTATTCACAGCCCTGACCTTTCATCGACCGCACCCCGCCGTCTGGGCTGCCGATCCCGGGGGGATGGCGCATCGAACGGAAGGGGACTTCCTCCATTAGATAATGTCATCCGCGGCGCTGACAACAGCGAACCGTGCGGGAACTGCCGGAACCGATACCAATGGCACCATATGCACGCCCGGATCATCGGTTCCCGACGCGCGATAGTCCAGATGCGGGATGGATATAAGACGGTCGTCGCAAAGCAGGACCGGCAGACCGTGCCGCACGGAAGCCGGCAATGGCCGCCGTGCCAGATCGGGCCGATCCGCCAGAGCCTGCCGCCAGCGCCGATCATCCAGCGCCGCAACTGTGAAGCGGCCAGCCCGTTCCACCGCCACACGGAATCGCCCATCCCAGATGGCCGGCGCGCCACCGCCGGTCACCGTCACCGGTCCTTGCAGGTTGCGCGCTTCCCGCAGCAGCTGCCAGCCACCCGCCACGGGCGTGAACCGACAGCCGCCCAAGGTACGCCCCTGATCAGGCCGGGCCTGCAACCCCGATGTCAGATCGGCAACCGCACCCGGCGACGGCGGATAGGCAGCACCGCCGACGGCGCGCAGCAGGGTTGCAACCAGCCGGGCCGCGACCGGCAGCGGGCGATCCAGCAGGGCGAGGTCGATCAGCGCCCAGCCCTCGGCCTGGAAACGGACATGCCGGGCGATAATGTCGGCCGCGGCGTCATCGGCGTCTGCGCGGGCCCGGGCCGCCGTCAGCGCCGCCGTCGCGTCGCCCGGCCCCACGCCATCGTCCAGGCGCAGTCGGGCCCGGGCAAAGGCAGGATTGCGGTTGGATGGGTCCTCGATCCATTCCTGACCCGCAGCGCGGCAGGTGGCCATCAGCCGATCCTTGCCCACGGGCAGCAGCGGACGGATCAGACGGCCCCACTCCATCTCGCGGATGGCGGGCATGCCGGCCAATCCCTCGGCGCCGCTGGACCGTTCTGCGCGCAGGCGGTGGGTTTCCGCCTGGTCGTCGGCATGATGGGCCAGGGCCAGATGCAGAATGCCCTCACTGGCCGCGGCATCGGCCAGCAGGCGCAGGCGCGCGTGCCGAGCCCCGGTCTGGATGCCGGTTGCGGGCTTCGGCCCCAGCCAGGGCAGGATGCGGTGTTCGATCCGCCGCGCCGCCATCCAGCCGGCGACCCGCGCCGCCTCCGCGCCACTTTCGGCACGCAGGCCATGATCGACGGTCAGCGCCAGCAGACGGCCCCCGCGACGGCCCCGCCAATCGGCCAACAGCACGGCCAGCGCCATGCTGTCGGCCCCGCCGGACACGCCCAGGGCGATATGGGGGACCGACTCGAACGGCCCTACCGCCGCCATCAGCCGGTCGAAGCCGACCGGCCCGACGGGGCCCGTCACTTGCACTTCAGCCGGTTCTTCTCGGCGTCGGCGCGGCGCATAATGGCGGGCGAGGCCGTATCCTTGTAACGCTTGCCCAGTTCACCCAACGCCGCGCAGGAATCTTCATTGGCCTTCATGGCCGACAGGGCCAGGGCCAGCTTCAGCAGGCTGTCGGGCGCCTTGTTGCTCTTGGGATATTTCTGATAGCCCTCGGCAAAGGCGACGGCCGCCTCCTTGTACTTGCCACGCACATACAGGGTCTCGCCCAGCCAATATTGGGCGTTGCCGGCCAGGGTGCTGGTCGGATTGACGCTCAGGAACTGGCTGAAGGCCTTCTCCGCGGCCGCATAATCGGCCTGACGCAGCAGGTTGAAGGCATATTCATACTGCGTCTGGTCATTTCCAGACGGCAGGGAATTGGCCGTCGGCGCGGGGGCCGCAGGCTCCGCCGTGTGCGGGGCCGGCTGGCCGGGGGCCGGGGCGGCCGCCTTGCCCGCTTCCGCAGTGGCAGGTGCGGCGGATGCTGGCGTCGCCGACAGGCCGCCGGCCTGACCCTGTTCCAGCCGGTTCAGGCGGAATTCCAGGTCGGCCTGACTCTTGGCCAGCTGCTCGCGCAGTTGCGTCACCTGATAGGCCGCCTCCTCGTAACGGCCCGTGAGTGCCTGCATGTCGGCTTCCAGCCGCTGCAGGCGCACCTCGAAATCGGCGGCGATGTTGCCGGACATGGCCGGCGGCGATCCCGACGACGGCCGCCCGGCATTGCCGGCCCCGCCCCGGAACACTTCCCGGTTCAAGGTCTGCACATCGTTTTCCAGCCTTTGCAGGCGGTTGACCAGCTCGCGCGTGTCGGACTGCCCCAAAGCGGGCGCGGCTCCGGTGAGCGCCAGCAGGGCAATGGTGGCGACCGCGGCGAGGCGGCGGCGCGGGATCGGCGTACGAAGGCTAGAAAGACGGTTCATCGCGGACCAGCGGTTGGAACGGTTCGGGGCTTTGCAGGCGACCCTACCGCGTCGGCATCGCAGGCGGAAGAGTCCAAGCAGGTCCCGCATGATTGTGGATCAAGAAATCACGGCCGGACCCATGCGCCGCGGGGACTGAAAAAGAAAACGCCGCCCGGTTGCCCGGGCGGCGTTTCCATCAGACCTTCAGTCCGAAACCGTCGATGACAGTGATCAGTTGATCACGGTCACGCCACGGCGGTTCTGGGTCCAGGCGGCTTCGTTGGAACCAACGACGGCCGGACGCTCCTTGCCGTAGGAGATGGTCTGGACGCGGGCGACGTCAACGCCCAGAGCGGTCAGGTACTTCTTGACCGAAGCGGCGCGACGCTCGCCCAGGGCCAGGTTGTACTCGCGCGTGCCGCGCTCGTCAGCGTGGCCTTCGACGGTGATCGTCACGGCCGGATACTGCTTCAGCCAAGCGGCCTGGCGATCCAGCGTGGCGGTGGCTTCCGGCGTCAGATCGGACTTGTCGAAGCCGAAGAACACGCGGTCGCCAACATTCTTGATGAAGTCTTCAGCCGAACCCGGGACGGGGCCGGTCGGCTTGGCCGGCTGGGCGACCGGAGCGGTGGTGCCGCCGGTGGTGGCCGTAGCGGTCTGTTCCGGCTTGCTGGAGCAGGCGGTGGCCAGCAGGGCGACCGCGACGAGGCTGAACATCTTGAAGCGCATTTGAGAGACCCCCTAGGTGGAACTCAGCTTGGATTTGGATAGGATTACGGTTTGCCCCACGAGCAGCGCGAACCACGGCAGCCGCCGCATTTAAACGATCTTACTGACGGGCTGATTTGAGCGCTGTTCTTGCGATGCGAAATTAGTGTGACGCACTCACGGAATCAAGGGTGACCATGCGGGGTCCGAAGCATCGGTAGGCGTCAAGACCTGCCGTTCATTGAACCCTGTCAAGTCAATTGAGTATAGCTTGGCCTGACGCTGCTTCCCACCCTGTCCGGAAGGACGTTCCTTGAAGAACATAAGGACACGTCCATTTGGTGCCCAGGTAGGCCCTTCGACATGGTACGCCTCTGTCAAAAGGCGCTCCCCCGTACCATCCGGTCGGATGACACCAATGTAAAACTTGTCGCCGTAAATACGCGTGAATGCGATAAGGTCGCCGCGCGGAGACCAGACGGGCGTGCCGTAACGGCCCTGCCCGAAAGTAATCCGCTTAACGTCGCTGCCATCGGCATTCATCGTATACAGCTGCTGGGAGCCGCCACGGTCACTTTCGAACACCACTTTACTTCCGTCCGGCGCGAAACTGGGTGAGGTATCGATGCCGGGATGGTTGGTCAACTGCGTCTGACGACGGGTGCGCAGGTCCAAAGTATAGATATCGCTGTTACCATTCATGGCCAGCGACATGATCACCTTGTTGCCGTCGGGGGAGAAGCGGGGAGCGAAAGTCATGCCCGGGAAGTCACCCAATACTTCCTGGCGCCCCGTATCGATATTGAACAGGTAAACCCGAGGCTTGTTGTTGAAGTAGCTCAGATATGTAATTTCCTGGGTGCTGGGCGAGAAACGCGGGGTCAGCACCAGAACGCGGCCATCGGTCAGAAACCGGTGGTTCTCCCCGTCCTGGTCCATGATCGCCAGCTGCTTAACGCGCTGCAATGCAGGCCCGGACTCGGCAATGTAGACGATGCGGGTATCGAAATAGCCCTCCTCACCCGTCACGCGCTTATAGATCGCGTCGGAAATGATGTGGGCGACTCGCCGCCAGCCATCGGCCTGCACCGTATAGGCCAGACCGGTCACCTGCTGGCCCGCCGTCACGTCGAAAAGGCGGAATTCGATACGGGTGCGACCGTCGGGCGACTGGGTCACGGTACCGGTCACCAGGCCCTGGGCCTGGATCAGTCGCCAGTCGGCAAAACGCACACCGGCCTTCAGGCTGTCGGGGGTCTGCACGAACTTGGCGGGTTCCAGCGGACGGAACAGACCCGACCGTTCCAGGTTGGCGGAAATGACGCCGGCGATATTCTGGCCCAGCTGCTGGGCATTGGGATTATCGCCGGCGAAATTCGTCACCGCGATGGGAATCGGCTGTGGATTGCCTGACGTGATGTCGATCTCCAGCTCGGCGCGGGCCGGTGCGGCAAAGCCGGCGGCCAGCACCACCGCCACCATGGCGACGAAGCGACCGACAACCCGCCAGCCGCCCGTGGAGAAAAGAGCGTTGGCTTGCATCAGAACATATCCTTCGGGCTGAACTTCATCAGGATGGACCCTTTGTCCGCATATTTTTCGCGGGGGATGTTCAACGTATTACAGCCGGGCAAAAGCGGCGCCCGTAAGGCGGATTCCACGAAGGCCCGGAAATGCGGATCGGTATTGGGATTACCCGTACCCGACACATACTGCACATTTGTGACGCGCAGATTGGCATCGAACAAGACCCGGATCTCGGCCTGCATATTTTCCACGCCTTTCGCCCCCACCGGCACGTTCCAGCAATTGCGGATCTGGCGGCGCAGCGCGTCCTCCTCGCTGATTGACAGGTGATCGCCCGTCTGGGCGGCCAGTGGCGCGGGTGACGGCGATGGCGAGGGAGGTTGCGTGGAATCCTTCGGTGCGTCCTTGGCGGGCGGCGTATCCGGCTTCAGCTTGGCCACATTCTTGAGGACGCTGTCGAAGCTCTTCTTCGGCTCCTCCTTCTTGGGCTCGGGCGGCTTCGGCTTGGGCTCTTCCTTCTTCGGCTCCGGCGGCTTCGGCTTGGGCTCCTCCTTCTTGAGGGGCTCAAGCTTCGGCTCCTCCTTCTTCGGCGGCTCCGGCTTCGGTTCGGGTTTGGGTTCCGGCTTGGGTGGCTCGGGCTTCGGCTCGGGCGGCTTCTCGGCCACCTGCTTGGGCGGTTCCGGCAACTTCACCTCCGGCGGGGGCGGCGGCTCTTCCTTCGCCTGCTTGGGCGGCTCGGGCGGCTGCGGCTTGGGCGGGGTGGGCTTGGGCGGCGGGGGCTGCGGCTTGGGATTGGGCTCGGCCAGCTTGGCGATGGTCATCGGCCCGATTTCCACCACATCGACCGGGACCTCCTGCAGCTGCACGATCTCCCGCTCCCGGATCAGGTGCGGAAGGCCGATCAGCGCCAGGATGATCAGCGCCAGATGCAGGATGCCGGAAAGGATCAGGGGTGTCCGCATGATGCGTGGTACCCACCCCTTACCGGCGGCCGTCGGATTCGATGACCAGCTTGGCCTCCGTCAGGCCGGCGCGGCGGGCCTCGCTCAGCACGTCGACGATGCTGGCATATGTCGCTTCGCGGTCACCGCGGACCAGCACCTTGCGCTCCGGCGTCTGTTCGGCGATCACGGCCAGACGCGGGCCCAATTCGGCCAGCGTGAACATCTCGTTGTCGAAGACCTTCTTGTCCTTGAAGGAGATGCGGCCGTCAGCGGTGACGGTGACCCACAGCGGGTCCTCTTCCGACTGCAGGGCCTGGGCGGCCCCCTTGGGCAGATTGACGGGAATACCGGCGGTCAGCAGGGGTGCGGCCACCATGAACACGATCAGCAGCACCAGCATGACGTCGACAAAGGGCGTCACGTTGATGTCGGACATGGCCGCGCGGCGTCCCCGCCGCCGGCCGCGTCCACCCTGCTTGCCGGGAAGGCTTGCCCCCATTTCAGCCGCGCTCCTCAAGATGCCGCTGAAGGATCGCGGAGAATTCTGTCACAAATGAGTCGAGCCGGTCGCCGAAGCGGCCGATCTCCGAGGAGAAGTAGTTGTAGGCCAGCACGGCCGGAATGGCGGCGACCAGACCGATGGCCGTGGCGAACAGCGCTTCGGCGATACCCGGTGCCACAACCGCCAGCGAGGTATTTTGCTGGGCGGCGATGTTGGTAAACGCTCCCATGATGCCCCACACGGTGCCGAACAGCCCGACGAAGGGTCCGGCCGAACCGACCGAGGCCAGCACGGTCATATAGCGTTCCGTCTCCGCCATCTCACGCCCCACGGTCACCGACATGACGCGTTCCATGCGCTGGGCCAGATTGGCGCGCATGGCGCCCGTGGTCGCCAGACCGCGTTCATTGGCATGGCGCCATTCGCGCATGCCGGCGGCGAACACGGCGGAAAACGGATCGGCCGGGGCGGCGGCGACCTGGTCATAGAGTTGGTCCAGCGATCCGCCCGACCAGAATTGCTCCTCGAAGCCGGCGGCGGCGGCCTTCAGCCGGCGCAGGCGCGTCGCCTTGCTGAAGATGATGGCCCAGGTCCAGACCGAGGCGCCAAGCAGACCCAGCATCACCAGCTTCACGACGAAGTCGGCCTGCAGGAACAGGCCCAGCGCCGTCAGTTCATGCGCCGGGGCGGCACCGCCCAGGGCGGTCGCTTGCAGAAGGGTGGGAAACATCGGGTTCAGTCCTGACCTTGCCTTGAGAAACCATTTGCCACGATCGTCCGCAGGGCGGACGGTACGCGCACGGCGCGCCCTTGCGCGTTGATGGCCGCCAGTCGCAGCGTGATGCTGACCAGCGGCTGCGGCCCCGTGACAGCCGGCACACCGCCCCAGGGAAGCCCTGCGCTGCGGCGTATATCCTGTTCGATATCCAATGTCGCGGCGCCGATATCGACAATCCGCGTCGCGACTGCAAGCGCGTCGTCCAGACGGGCGGGTTGCCGAAAATCGATGCCGCAGCGGCGGACGGTGAAGGCGACCCCGGTTTCAGCCACCATGCTGGCATGCGCAAAGCCCGCCAGACGCAGCATCTCGTTGCGCGCGCGTTCGGCAAACCGCAGGTAATTGGCGTGATAGACGATGCCGCCGGCGTCCGTATCTTCGTAATAGACACGGCAGGGGAATATGTGGGTGTCCCCTTCCCACCATCCCGCCGACGGCATGGTGTTGTCAGGCATCCGCATCCCCATCGAACAGGTCGGCCACGACCGCACTTCCCTTCCCCGCTATCGCCGCCGCCCCCAGCAGGTCCAGTTGCCGCGCCGGCGTGGCCGGCACGGGCAGACCCAGATAGCGATAGCCCGTGTCCGTCAACATGCGCCCGCGCGGTGTGCGCTGCAACAATCCTTGTTGGATCAGGTAGGGCTCGATGGTCTCTTCCAGCACGTCGCGCTGTTCGCCCAGGGCCGCGCCCAACGTTTCCACCCCCACCGGCCCACCGCCATAATGGTCGGCGATGCAGGAGAGATAGCGGCGGTCCATGGCGTCGAAGCCCAGCCGGTCAACCTCCAGCCTGGTCAGCGCCCGGTCGGCGGCCGTGGCATCCACCACATCCAGCCCCTGCACGCCGCAGATGTCGCGAACCCGGCGCAGCAGGCGGCCGGCGACGCGCGGCGTGCCACGCGACCGGCGGGCCACTTCCAGCGCCCCTTCGTCCGTCAGGTCCAGGCCCAGGATGCGGGCCCCACGGCTGACGATGAGCTGCAATTCCTCCGGTTCGTAAAACTGCATGCGCAGCGGAATGCCGAACCGTTCGCGCAAGGGGCGGGTGATCAGACCGGATCGCGTCGTGGCCCCCACTAGGGTGAAGGGCGGCAGGTCGATGCGCACGCTGCGCGCCGCCGGCCCTTCGCCGATAATCAGGTCAAGCTGGAAATCCTCCATGGCGGGATAAAGGATTTCCTCCACCGCCGGGGACAGGCGGTGGATTTCGTCGATGAACAGCACGTCATGGGGCTGCAAATTGGTCAGCAGCGCCGCCAGATCGCCCGCCCGGGCAATGACAGGGCCGGAGGTGGCGCGAAACCCGACATTCAGCTCCTTGGCCACGATCTGGGCCAGTGTCGTCTTGCCCAGACCCGGCGGCCCGAACAGCAGCACATGGTCCAGCGCCTCGCCGCGTCCCTTGGCGGCCTGGATGAACAGGGCCAGATTCTCCCGCACCTGTTTCTGGCCGATGAATTCGGCCAGCGACAGGGGGCGGATGGAATTTTCCGCCGACGCGTCACCGCCGATCCGGTCCTGTTCGACCATGCGTTCGGGTCGCGTCGGTGCCTCCGGCTTGGGCTTGGGCGCGCGGCTCACTGGCTCAGTTCCTTCAGCCCGGCCCGGATCAGGGCGGACACATCAGCCCCCTCACCCAGGGCATGGGCGGCTTTGTTCACTGCCGTGAACGCCTCGATCCGCTTATATCCCAGATTGACCAGGGCCGACACCGCATCACCAACCGCAGAATTGCCGCCGGCGGACGCTGCCGCCGGGCTTTGGATTTGGCTTGCCGCCACGGGCGTGGTGGCAAGCGTCGCCACCTTATCCTTCAATTCGTTCAAAATTCGGGCGGCGAGTTTGGGCCCCACGCCATCGGCTTCGCACAGGCTGGTCTTGTCCTGCGCGGCGATGGCGGCCGTCAGCCGGTCTGGCGACAGGGCGGACAGCAGGTTCAGCGCCACGCGCGCGCCCACCCCCTGCACCGTGGTCAGCAGGCGGAACCAGTCACGCTCCCCGATATCGGCAAAGCCATAAAGGGCCATCTTGTCCTCCGACACCCACATGTCGGTATGGACGGAGACGGCGGCACCAGGACTGCCAAGCCGGCGCAGGGTGCGGGTGGAGGCGGAGATCAGATAGCCGACGCCGCCGACATCGATGATGGCCCAGTCCAGGCCCGTGCTGTCCAGCAACCCGGACAATTTGGCGATCATTGGCGCAACTCCGCTTCCGGCACCAGCAAAGGCAGGGCCGCGATGATGTCGGTATGGATGAAATCCTGGCCCTTGAACAGCAGGGGCGCGTTCAACGTCCGGGCCAGCGCGTAGGCCGCGCAGTCGCACAGGTTCAACTGGGCCGGATGACCTTGCCCCTTGCCGAAGCGGCCATAGGCATTGAAGGCCGTTTCCGCCTGCTGCTCGTCAAACGGCGAAACGCCGATGCCCAGCACATTCATCAACTGGTCCAATTCCCGTACGGCGGCGGGGTTCCGGGCCTGCAACACGGTTCGTGCCTCGAACAGGGTCAGCGCCGACAGCACCATGCCGGCTGATCGACGCATCGCCTCCAGATAATGGTTGGCGTCGGGCTCCCGGAAAAGGAAGGCAGCCAGGGCGGAAGTATCCAGGACGATCCGCATTTCAATCGAACGTGCCATGGTCGTTAAAGCCGATGATCTCATCGGGACTGCGCGGGTCCAGCACGGGCATCGCCTGGATGCGGCGGATGATTTCGTCGGCCCTGGCCCAACGCGCCGCCTTCAGCGCCGCCTCTTCCGACGACAGCCGCTCCAGCCGCTCACGTACAGCCTTGTGCATGGCCTCCGTCAGGCTCTCACCCGTCAGTTCGGCCAGCCGGCGGACATCCTTTTCCGCCTCCGGGGATTTGATGTTGAGCGCCATGGCGGGCTCCTTTCTTCCTACTGGGGAAGAATTCTACACCACATGAACAAAACGGCAACTTCTATCGCCGGATCCCCAGAATGGCGTTGTCCACCTTGCGCCGCGTCTGGGCGTGATGGGCATGGCAGATGGCGACGGCCAGGGCATCGGCCGCGTCGGCGGTGGAGCGTTGAAAGCCCGGCAGCAGCATCTTGACCATATGCTGTACCTGCACCTTGTCGGCATGGCCCGTACCGACCACCGATTTCTTCACCAACATGGGGAGATATTGTTCCACCGGCAGGCCGGCCTTGGCGGCGCTGAACAGGGCGATGCCGCGCGCCATGCCCAGCTTCAGGGTCGAGGCAGGGTTGACGTTGGACAGCGTCTCTTCCACCGCCGCCTCGTCCGGTTGCCATTGTTCGATGACCGCGGCGATGCCCTCATGCAGTTCCAGCAGCCGCTGGGCCAGATCATCGCCGCTGTCGGTATGGATGGTGCCATCGGCCACATGGCTGAGCCGGTTGCCGGCGGCATCGATGACGCCCCAGCCCAGATGCCGAAGACCGGGGTCGAGCCCCAGGATGCGCACAGGTGCCGGACCCGCCATCGCTACACCGCCCCCTCAAACGCCGGGCGCCGCCATTCGGCGGCTTGGCTTACGGCACCATGGGGTGCCGGGCCGGCAGTCGCCGGCCTGCTGGGGCCATTCATCACGGCCCCAGCTACACCGCTTAGCCCAGCTTTTCCAGCAGGTCGGCCGGAATGTCGAAATTGCCCAGGACCGTCTGGACATCGTCATTGTCTTCCAGCACGTCCAGCAGCTTCAGCAGCGTCTGGGCCGCATCCTCCGCCG
This sequence comes from Niveispirillum sp. FG148, assembly GCF_057809655.1. NCBI lineage: Bacteria > Pseudomonadati > Pseudomonadota > Alphaproteobacteria > Rhodospirillales > Azospirillaceae > Niveispirillum > Niveispirillum sp. FG148. Next base: position 63,412 of record NZ_JBMDKJ010000007.1, on the reverse strand, counting down.
TCACCGGCACCAGATTCAGCGGCGTCCAGGTCAGCTTGGCACTTTCCGGGGCGCCGAACCTGGCTTCCAGCGCATCGCGCACCTCGCCCAGCGTATCGGTGCCGGTGATGATGGCGTGACCATGCTCGTCGGACTGCACATCCTCCGCCCCCGCCTCGATGGCGGCTTCCAGCATGGCGTCAGCGGTCGCGACGGCCGCCGGATAGGTCACCTGGCCGATGCGGTTGAACATGAAGGAGACGGAGTTCGTCTCGCCCAGCGACCCGCCATGCTTGGTGAAAGCGGAGCGCACTTCCGACGCGGTGCGGTTGCGATTGTCGGTCAGCGCCTCGACGATCAGGGCGACGCCGCCGGGGCCGTAACCCTCGTAGCGGACTTCATCATAATTGGTGTCGTCCGCGCCGCCGGGAATGCCCTGCTTGATGGCCCGGTCGATGCGGTCCTTGGGCAGGTTCTGGGCGCGGGCGGCCTGGATGGCGGCACGCAGGCGCGGATTCATGGCAGGGTCGGGCAGGCCCGACTTCGCGGCCACCGTGATTTCACGCGCCAGCTTGTTGAAGATCTTCGACCGCTTGGCGTCCTGTGCGCCTTTGCGATGCATGATGTTTTTGAATTGGCTATGACCGGCCATGGGACGCCTTACCGATGGTATCGTTCAGATATATGGGCTGAAACTGCGGCTTGATACCATATCTTGGCGCAAATTGGCACCCCGCACGCGCGCCTGACCCGGCATGCGGCCGCAGTGGCCCTTCGGCCACCGAACCGGTGGCCGTTGGACCCGTTGGCGTCGGTTCGGCCGGATCACCCGACGATGGAATAGCCGCCGTCGATATATTCGACGCCGCCGGTCAATGACTTCGCCGCATCGGACGCCAGGAAGGCGGCATAGGCGCCGACATCCTGGATCGTCACCTGATGACGGATGGGTGCGCGCTCGGCGGCCCGCGCCAGCAATTCATCGAAGCGGTCGATGCCGCTGGCAGCCCGCGTCTTCAGCGGCCCCGGCGACAGGGAATGGACGCGGATGCCCTGTGGCCCCAGTTCGGCCGCCAGATAGCGGGTCACCGCCTCCAGCGCCGCCTTCACCGGGCCCATCACGTTGTAATGCTCGACCACCTTTTCGGAGCCATAGAAGCTGACATTCATCAGGCAGCCGCCATCCGTCATCAGCGGCTCGGCCAGCTTGGCCATGCGGATGAAGGAATGGACCGACACGTCCATGGCCATCAGGAACCCGTCACGCGTGCTGTCCACAACGCGGGCATGCAGATCGTCGCGCGGCGCGAAGGCGATGGAATGCAGCAGGAAGTCCAGCTTGCCCCATTCGGCCTGGACCTTCTCGAACACGGACTCCAGTTGCCCCGGCTCCCGAACGTCGCAGGGCAGGATCAGCGGCGCCGACAGTCCTTCGGCAAGCGGCCGCACATACGGTTCAGCCTTGGCATTCAGATAGGTGATGGCCAGATCGGCCCCCTGCTCCCGGAAGGCCTGGGCGCAGCCATAAGCGATGCTGTCGCTGTTGGCGACGCCGATGATCAGCCCCCGCTTGCCGGTCAGATCAAACAATCCCATGGAAGCCACCATCATGCTGCATTGCAATAGGCGGCCAAGGTGCGGTGGAAGCGGCGGCAGATCAAGCCCATATGCGTATATGTAACCGAAATGTATCACGGTGGCCCCGTGTCGCGGCCATGGCGGTGGCCCTTGGCCCCCGGCCTGGATGGCGCGAGCATGGGTGGGTCGCCCGTTTCACAGGATTCCCTGACGATGTTGACCCGGCATTTCCTGATCGTTCCCCTTCTGCTGGCGCTGTCGGCGCCAGCGCAGGCCGGTGCGATCTTCCAGTCGGGCAACGATGTCCGGGTGGACAAGCCGCTGGACGACGACCTGATCGCCGCCGGCCACGGCCTGACCGTGTCGGCTGCCATCGACGGCGACATCATCGCCGCCGCCCTGAATATGCGCATTGACGGCCCCGCGACCGGTGATGCGGTCCTGGCCGCGCTGGAACTGGATGTGACTGCACCCGTCGCCGGCGATCTGCTGGCGGTTGGCTATGACATCAATCTGGCGGGCACGGTGGCGGGTGACGCCCGGCTGAGCGGGTCGGAGGTGCGGTTGGCCCGAACCTCCCGTGTCGGAGGTGATCTGGTCATCAGCGGCGGGGAAATTCAGCTGGATGGCAACGTTGCCGGCGACGTCCAGCTGTCGGGCGACCATGTGGTGGTGACGGGCACCATCGCCGGTGATCTGGAAGTGGACAGCGAAAATCTGGAACTGCTGCCCGGTGCGCGCATCCTGGGGGATGTCCGGCACACCGGCCCGACCGCCATGGAAGTGCCGGCCGGCGTTTCGGTGTCCGGCACCATGCGCTTCCACCACCGGGCCGAAACAGCGGCGGGGCCGACAGTGCCCGGCACCTTGGGTCGCGCCTTGGCCCTGTTCCTGCCGGGACTGGCCGTGCTCTGGCTGTGGCCGGCCCAGCTGATGCGCGCCCGACAGGAAATGGGCCGGCGGGCAGGCTTGCATCTGGCGGCCGGGCTGGCCTTGCTGATCCTGGCACCGCCGGCCATCCTGCTGCTGATGATCAGCCTTGTCGGCATTCCCGTCGGCATGTTGCTGCTGGGGCTTTACCTGCTGGCAGCACCCATGGGGCTGGCCTTCACGGGGCTGGTCCTGGCCGACTGGCTGCGCCGGGGGCCCCCGTCGGTGCCGTTCGACGCGGCGGGACTGTTGCGCCGCTACGCCCTGGTCGCACTGGTGGCGGCACTTTTGTCGCTGCTGCCCGTGGCCGGCCCGATCATCCTGACCTTGGCGGCGGCATTGGGCCTGGGCACGCTGGCGGCGGGCCTGGCGGGTCGGCGACGGGCGGGGCTGGCCGTCTGACGCGGCCGCGCCATATCACCGGACCGTACGCCCCGGGGACCCTGTGATCATGCCCAAGATGATGAAAAAGGCCGATCTGCCCACAAAGACCTGTGTCCAGTGCGGCCGACCTTTTGTCTGGCGCCGCAAATAGGCGCGGGCATGGGAAGAGGTGCGCCATTGTTCCGACGCCTGCCGGCGCGGCAAGGTGCCGGACCGGACAGGCGGGAAGGCGTGAGCATCAGTCGCGGAAATTGTTATACTGCAAAGGCTGTTCGATCTTCAGCCCCTTCACCAGGGCGATCGCCGCCTGCAGATCGTCCAGCTTCTTGCCGCTGACACGCAGTTCATCGCCCTGGATGGCGGCCTGGACCTTCATCTTGCTGTCCTTCAGGGCCTTGACGATCTGCTTGGACAGCGCCTGTTCGATCCCCTGCTTGACCTTGATGGTCTGGCGCAGGGTACCGCCGGCCGCATTCTCTTCCTTGCCCCAGTCCAGGCAACCGGGGTCCAGCTTGCGGCGCACAAAATAGGCCTTCAGCATTTCCTGAAGCTGCGCCAGCTTGGTCGCGTCTTCGGTATGGATATGGATCTCGTTTTCCTTCTCCTTCAGTTCCAGCGTGGACTTGGAACCTTTGAAGTCGAAGCGCGTCTGCAGCTCGCGAACAACACCCTGCACGGCGTTGTTCACTTCGGCGAGATCGGTCTTGGAAACAATGTCGAAGGAAGGCATGGGCGGAACGGTTCCCAACAATCGGTAGAATGGTCTGGAGACAGACTAGCACCAGCCACACCGATACGTCACCTTTCCAGCCCCTGCCCTGATGGCGGATCAGCCCTTCGGAGCTGCGGTCGCCACGGTCTGCGCCATGGTACCGCCACCGGCATGCGCCTGCTCGCCGGCCGACAGGGCCGCCACCAGGAACAGACCGGCCAGGACCAGGGCTTGCAGGACCGCCGCGGCCCGGTGCTTGGAAATCGTTGCGTTACGCATTTTCGGCCTCCTCTCAGGCTGGATGGACCCTGGGCATCGCCCCGATACCCGATGGCGCGACTATATAAGCAACTCTTTAACATCCAAACATTTAAGTTGTAAGCCGACGGTGACAAACCGTAACGACCTTGTACCTGTTGCACGTACAACACAGGTCTCCACCATCGCCGGGCGCTTTGGCCCTTTTCCCGACCGATGGCCGGGTGCTAGATGTCAGGGGTCGGCCCGGTTCGGGCCCTGAAGCCGGGACATGGAATGAGCAAGCCGCCTTTCGACCAAGCCGCCGCCGATCTGCTGGACGATCTGATCCAACGCGCCCGGCGTGCCGGCGCCGATGCGGCCGACGCCCTGCTGGTGGATGCGGCGTCGCTGTCGCTGTCGACCCGCCTGGGCAAGCCGGAAGGGCTGGAGCGGTCCGAAGGGGGCGATCTGGGCCTGCGCGTCTTTGTCGGCAAGCGGATGGCCGTCGTCTCCTCCACCGATCGCAGCCCACGCATGTTGGCCGAACTGGCCGAGCGCGCCGTCGCCATGGCGCGCGCCGTACCGGAAGACCCGTTCTGTGGCATCGCGGAGTCGGCCGCCATCACCCACAACTGGGCCGATCTGGACCTGTGCGACCCGGCCGAACCCGCCGCGGATGACCTGATCGACGCCGCGCGCGCGACGGAGGATGCAGCCCGCGCCGTTGCTGGCGTCACCAATTCCGACGGTGCCGATGCCAGCTGGAGCCGCAGCGCCATCACCTTGGTGGCCAGCAACGGTTTCTCCGGCGGCTATGCCGTCTCCCGCCGGTCCCTGTCCGTCTCCGTCCTCGCCGGGGAAGGTACGGGCATGGAACGCGATTATGATTATCACGCCACCGTCTATGGCAGCGACCTGCGCAGCCCCGAACAGATCGGCCGCAGCGCCGGCGAGAAGGTGGTGGCCAAGCTGAACCCGCGCAAGGTGAAAAGCCAGACCGTGCCCGTGATCTTCGATCCGCGCGTTTCCGGCGGTCTGGTCGGCAGCCTGCTGGGGGCCATCTCCGGGGCGGCCATTGCCCGCGGCACCAGCTTTCTGAAGGACCGCCTGGGTCAGGCCGTGTTCGCGTCCGGCATCCAAATCGTGGACGACCCGCATATCCGCCGCGGCCTGCGGTCGAAGCCGTTCGACGCGGAAGGGCTGCCGAACCAGCGCCGCAACCTGATCGATGATGGCGTATTGACCACCTGGCTGCTGGATCTGAGGTCCAGCCGCCAGCTGGGCCTGACACCGACGGGCCATGCGGCGCGCGGCACGGGCAGCCCGCCCATGCCCAGCCCGACCAATGTCTTCCTGGCCCCCGGCACGCTGACGGCGCAGGAACTGATGGCCGATATCGGCCAGGGTCTCTATGTCACTTCCCTGATGGGACAGGGGGTCAATGGCGTCACCGGCGATTATTCCCGCGGGGCTGCCGGCTTCTGGATCGAGAATGGGCAGATCGCCTATCCCGTCAGCGAGATCACCATTGCCGGCAATCTGAAGGACATGTTCCCCCGGATGCTGCCCGCCAGTGACCTGGAACTGCGCTATGGCATCGACGCGCCCACCGTGCGCATCGACGGGATGACGGTTGCGGGGACCTGACGGCCACAACCGCCCCAAATGGAAAAGGCCCGGCACGGCTGCCGGGCCTTTTCCATGTCAATACCGGCGCAACCGGCGGCATGCAGGCGTGATCAGTCGGCGCGAACGCCTGTACGGGCCGCCAGAATGGCGATCTGGGTGCGGTTGCGGGCGCCCAGCTTCTGCATCATGGCGCGCACATGCACCTTCACGGTGCCTTCCAGCACGCCCAGCTGCCGCGCGATCTCCTTGTTGGAGCAGCCGGACAGCAACAGCTTGAAGATATCGCGCTGACGGTTGGTCAGGCGGGCAACGCTGGCCTGACCCGCCACATCTTCCGCCGCCCGGGACGGGGCCGCCGATTGCAGCATGGCATAGGGCATCTGCACATAGCCTTCACGGGTCAGCGCCAGCCCCACCGCCTCTGCCAGCACGGCGCTGGGGTCGCTTTTCAGCAGGCAGGCCGTGACCCCGGCCGTCAGCAACGTGCGGGTCTCTGCCGGCGTAAAGGCCGACGACATGATGATCGCGGGCACGCCCTGCAGCCGCCCCATGAAATCGGCAATGACGGTCATGCGTTCGGACCCCAGCCCGTCGGCATCCATCAGCACGACATCGGGAATGCTGGTGGCACCCGCCAGCAGCGCCAGCGCCTCTGCCGGGGTGCCTGCCTGCCAGGTCTGTGCCCCGTCATGCAGGGAGGCAAGCGTCAGTGCCAGACCATGGCGGACCAGGGCCTGCGGATCGATGACCAGGAAGCAGCGCCGCCGCGCCGACATCGCGATATCGCCACCTGACGGCATGGACCGCACATAGCTGTCAGTGTTCACGACACGCAACGGGCTGCCTGCGCGGCGTACAGCGATGGTCATCCTGACCTCCTGCTAGTGGGCACCCAGCCCGTCTGATTAATTCTCCATTCATATTCGTATGGATTAAGTCCAATCGCAACCTCCTTCTGGTAAGTTCGACAAGAATCTGTTTATATTCTTGAAGGGAACGGAATTATTATGAAATTAGATCGAATTTCGAAGCATTTATCCTTGTTGGTTACTTCGAAGTTCGCGCGATTGATTGTATTTTAACTAAAATTCGAACGAAAAGCCCAAATGGCTTGGAATCATGGGAAAAATTCCCGTCGGATGCGCGGCACTCAGTATCGGCGGCGATGGGGACTGGCTGGACCGAAAGGGTGAGGGGCGATGACATCCGGTTCTGTGATGCTGGTTGACCACGATCAGCTGTTCAGCGCGGCTCTGGCCGCCCTGCTTGAAGAAGAAGGGCTGGTGGTGGAGTCTCCCCTGCCCTCCCTGAATGCCGCGGAAGCCCTGCTGGAAGACGGGATCGAACCCTTCCTGATCATCACCGATCCGGCGGGACTGGACCGGCAGGAGGATACAGATCCGCTGACCCGCCTGCGCGCCCTGGCGCCCGACGCGCGGCTGCTGGTGCTGAGTTCCGACCTCAGCCAGGCCGCCCTGACGCGCAGCATGTCGGCCGGCGCCCATGGTCATGTGTCCAAGGGCGCCTCGTTCAACGCCGTGTTACGGGCGGTGAAGCTGATTCAGATGGGACAGGCCGTTTACCCCGTGTCGGCGACGCAGGCCATGGGGCAGTCCCCGGTACCGGTGACAACCGGCACCGAACCGATTGCCAATGGCGACGGGGCCGATCTGTCCCCGCGGGAAACCCAGATTCTGGCCTGCGTGATCAGCGGCCATTCCAACAAGGCGATCGCACGCCGTCTCTCCATCACCGAATCCACGGTGAAGATGCATTTCAAGAATGCGATGCGGAAGATCAATGCCGGAAACCGGACCCAGGCCGCGATCTGGGCCATGGAACATGGCATCGCGCCCATGGCGTGATCGTGCATTGAAAGAATAGAACAGAAAAGGGGCCGCCCGTCCTTCGACCGGCGGCCCCTTTGCATATCCACGATCCGCCGGTCCCGAGGGACCGGCGGACATGCCCGGTGGATTACGGGAACACGATGACCGCGCGGCGGTTCGACGGCTCACGCACGCCGTCGGCCGTCGGGACCAGCAGGTCGGTCTCGCCCTTCGCCTCGACGGCGATCTGGGCGGCCGGCAGGCCCTGGCTGGCCAGATATTCGCGCACGGCTTCGGCGCGACGCTGCGACAGCTTCTGGTTATAGTCGGCCGGACCGGACGTGTCGGCATGGCCGGCAATGCTGATCTGCACGATCTTGCCGGCCTTGGCGTCGCGAGCGACGTTCTGCAGAACCTGCTGGGCATCAGCCGACAGCACCGAACGATCCCAGTCGAAGAAGACCGTGAAGTTGCGGGTGATGGTCGGCGCGGCCGGCGCAGCAACCGGAGCCGGAGCGGGCGGCGGCGGGGGCGGCGCGGCGACCACGGTGGTTGCAGCCGGAGCGGCCTTCATCGGGGCAGCGCCGAACACGGCGCGGACACCGATCAGCACGCTGTGGCTGTTGTAATCCGACTTGTAGGTCGGGGATTCCGACTTGAACTTCAGGTCGTCAACGGCCAGATAGCGATAACCCAGCGTCAGATCCAGATCGCTGGTCAGCGCATAGGACACGCCAGCGTTCAACTGATACGCGAAATTGTCCTGCTGGGCGTTCGAATAGTTGGCAGCGGTGAACAGCGGACCGACATTGTCCGTATCCACCCAGGCCCAGCCCACGCCGGCGCCGACATAGGGGCGGAACGGCGAACCGATGTCGAATTCCTTCTGCACCACACCCATCAGGGTGAAGGTGGTCATGTCGCCGATGGCGTTGCCAACCGGACCGCCCTTGATGCTGTCGGTCTGGTGGATATTGTACCCGCCTTCGATGCCCAGACGCAGGCCCGTGCCGAACTGATAGCCAGCACCCAGGGTCGCCGTGATGGCTTCCTTGGTATCGACCTTGTTCGTGGTGGTGGCGTTCTGGAACTTGGAGTCCTGCAGCCAGTCAACACCGACCTGGGAAGCGATGTACGGGCCTTCCGGCAGGTTCTGCGCCGTCGCGGAAACGGCCGGCATGAGCGCGAGGGCGGTCCCCATCAGCAAATGGTGCAGCTTCATCATTCATTCTCCTTAAGGGCCCTTGGGGCTACCGTCTTGTACGAGGCCCATCAAGGGGCCGGGCCGACGGCGGCATATTCTGTCACGGGGCCGTCTGGTATCAACCACACGCAGCCCGGTCACACTAGGCTTACAGAAATTGTGCTGCCAACTCAAGGAGGCAACTAGATGGCCAAAGATGCTAGCCCATTTGGCTGAACAATTAAGGATGAGGATTTGAAGCTGTTCTATGCCGCGCTGCGAAAGGCTTTCATGGCTTCACGCCGGGCTGTCGCGGCGTCGGGGAAGTGCCGGCCATGCAGTCGCTGCACGGCTGGATGGACCGCGTGAAACACAACCTCGTCCTGCTCGCCGACCGCCAGCCCCACGGCTTCGTCCTCGATTTCGATAATATAGTCCCGTCGGCCGTCCATCGCCGTTTCCTCCCGCATGGTGACGGGCATGTACCGCAGCGATCATGACAGTTTCCATCATGCCGTCATGACAAAGGACCACCGCCGGAATAATCGCTGGTGATTGCTTTTGTGCAGTTGCAGGATGGTTCGCCGACCGACCCAGCCTGAAAGGCCTGCCTCCCGTGACCGCCCTCGCCTCCCCCATCGCCGCGCCCCCCACCTTGACGGAGATGGCGCCCGGCATCCTGCGGGCGCGCCTTCCGCTGCCTTTCGCGCTGAACCACATCAATGTCTGGCTTCTACGCGATGCCACACCGGCCGGCGAACCGGGATGGGCCGTGGTGGATACGGGCGTGTCGTCCAAGATGACGCGCGCGCTGTGGCAGGAAATCCTGGAAGGCCCCCTGGCGGGGGAGCCGGTGACCAAGGTGATCGTCACCCATTTCCATCCCGACCATATCGGCTTGGCGCATTGGTTCTGCGACCGGTTCCCGGCACCGCTCTGGATGACCCAGGCGGAATGGCTGCTGGCCCGGCTGCTGTCGTTGGACACGTCTGACGGGTCGGCACAGGCCAGCCGGGAATTCTACGCCACCATGGGGCTGGAACCGGCCATGCTGGTGGGGCTGGAAGAACGCGGCCACGCCTATGCGCATGCCGTGCCCGGCGTCCCGGCCAGTTACAACCGTCTGCGCGCCGGCATGCGGCTGCGCGTCGGGACGCGCGACTGGACCATCATCACGTCCGGCGGGCATTCACCTGAACATGCCTGCCTGTTCAGTGAAGGTGACAGGGTGCTGATCGCCGGCGACATGGTGCTGCCGCGGATCAGTCCGAATGTCAGCGTCTTTCCCGCCGAGCCGCTGGCAGATCCGCTGTCCGACTTCCTGGACGGGCTGGCGCGACTGCGGCTTCTGCCGGCCGATACACTGGTCCTGCCCTCGCACGGGGAACCGTTCAGCAGCCTGCATGACCGGATCGATGAATTGACCCGCCATCATCAGGAGCGGTTGCAGGAAGCCCTGGATAGCTGCGCGGACCAGCCGCGCAGCATCGCCGACATCACCCGCATGATGTTCCGCCGGCCGCTGGACGTGCATCAGATGGTGTTCGCCGCGGGGGAGGCGCTGGCCCATCTCAACCATTTGGTCCGACAGGGGCGCCTGCAGCAGCAGCGCCGCGATGACGGCATCCTGATGTTCAGCACGACCGCCTGACGCTGACGGCCGGCCGGACAAGGCGGGATCGCGACTGCGGGACCCGTGCGACCGACCCCGCGTGCCGACTACTGCGCCTTGGCCTTTGCCTTCGCCTTGACCGGGGCCGCCGCGGCGGGCGCCGGGGCCGGGGTGGCCGTGGCGACGCGGGTGGGCGGCGCCTGCGTGGCGTCGGCGATCAGGTTCGGCGGCGCCGGACGATCGCAGCGCGGGGCATTGGCCACGCGCACGCCATCACGGTCGGGGGAGAAGCCGTTCTGGATATCCTCGATGCTGGCCGCCATGGCCTTCGCCACCAGCGGCGCATGCGTGCCACAGAAGACCGGGGTCGACAGGGCGATGGCGCGCTGCGACGTCTCGTTGGCCAGACGCGTGCGGAACGTGTCGAAATTGCGCGTCGGGTTGCCCTTGGCCGTGCGCTTGTAATAGTCCACCAGCGTCTTTTCCCAGGCCTGGATGCGGGCCTGGTGTTTCAACGTGAACAGCTTGTACTGGTTGAACAGGCTGGCCTCGCCCTTCACGTCCATGTACTGGCAGGTCAGGCCGACGACCATCAGCTCGGTGTGCAGCCGGATGCCCTGTTCCGCCTCGAACTCGGCCACCGAATAGCACGGCCCCTTGGATGGGGGCGGGGCGGCCAGGGCCGGTGTCGCGGCCAATGTGGCGATGGTCGCAACAGCGGCGACGGCACGCAGGACCGGGTGAAAGACAGTCATGATGACAGCCTGTAATGGATGAAGGGAGCTGCGGCGACTGTGCCCCAAGCCGCCCTGTAGATGCAAGGGCGTGCGATGCCGGCGTGAAGGGTGCGTCAGATCGCGATCGTTGCGCGGACGAACCATTCGTGTCGCGCAGGTCTAGCCTGCCGATTTTTTTTCGCAGCCGCGTTCTTCTTTCTTTCATTTCATTCACAATTCGCCCATATCTGAACGCACAAAATCTGGCAGCTTTCCATTGGCGGCACGCTTGGTTTACTGGATTCCGCACCGGCTTCCGACACCTTTGCACCTCATCCGTCCCATGGGCTGCCATTCTCGTGAATCCGCTCAATGACGCATGAGCCTCTCTGGCAACCGAGTGACATCTTGAACGCCGAAACCGAAGGTGATGCGGAGTCCCCCAAGCGCCGGGGCCGAATTCCGCAGTCCGCATGGCCGAGAATCCTGGAGCGTTACAAGGCGGGTGCAACCCTGTCCGCCATCGCCCGGGAATTCGACTGCACGCCCAGCGCCATCTCCTATATCGTCCGCAAGGCCGAAGCTGCTGGCATGACCGCAACCGAGGGGGAAGAGACCCCGCCGGCCGCGCCTGTGATCGAGAAGGTGGAGGCGCCCGTGGCCGCCGCCCCTCCCGTGGCAGCACCCGTGGTGGAAGAGGCCGCGCGCCCCGCCCGGCGTGCCCCCCGCCCGGTGGTCGAAGCGTCGCCGGCCGTGCAGGCACCGCCCGCCGTGGCAACGCCGCGAACCGAAGAGGCCCCCGTGGCTCCGGTGCCGGTTGCCGCTGCACCCGACGCACCCGCTGCCATCCCCGCAACGGACGCGCCGCCCGCCGAGACGCCGTCGCGTGAACCGACGTTCACGCATGACAGCGGCCGCAATGGCGACGTGCCCGCCGCCCGCCGGTTTGAAGGCCGTGAAGGCCGTCCGCCGCGGCCGGAACGGGAAGGCCGTTTCCAGGGAGAGCCGCGCGAGCCGCGCGAGCCGCGTCCCGAACGGGGCGATCGTCCTGAATTTCGCGCCGAAGGTCGGGGCGAACGGGGTGACCGCGGGGAAAGCCGTGGTCAGCCGGGTGAACCGCGCCGCCAGTTGACGGCCAATGTTCCACGCTTCCCGCAGGGGGGGCAGCCGGGTCCGCAGCGCGACCGCTTCGGCAGTGACCGTCAGGGCGGCGAGCGTCAGGGCGGTGAACGCCAAGGTCGGGATCGTTTTGAAGGCGGCAACCGCCCGCCGCGCGATTTCGAGCGTGACCGTCAGCCGCCCGCTGAACGCACCAATGTGGATTTCGCCGCCGCTGGCGAGGGACCGATCGACGTTGTCTATCCCTATCGTCAGCAGCAGCGTAACCCGGCCCGTCTGGAAGCCGCGGAGACGCCGACGGCACCGGCGGATGAACGCATGGACGCGGCGGCCAAGGTCTGTGCCGAAGCCTATCGCGCCTGGAAGGGCCAGACGGGTGGCGGTGTACAGGGGCTGACCGACGCGCTGCACGAGTTGCGCAAGGTCATCGCGCGGATGGAGATTGAAATCTCTGCCAGCCGCAAGGAAGAGCAGCGGCCGATCGCATTCCCGTCCTATCGGACCAATCTGCCGCCGCCGCAACAGCCGCGCGGCTGAATATTGCGGTCTCGACCGGCATGATCAGATAAAGGGCTCCGATGTTGAAATCGGGGCCCTTTGTTTTTCCGGCTGTTGACGAATTGGGCATGACACACGTCACTTTGTTTCTGTAATAATCCCTTTTATTGACGCTGGATCGACTGGCCGCGGGCGGTCAAATGACGATGGTGCAGTTCTTCACCTTGTCGACGCTGATCGGGGCGGTCGCCCTGATCAATTGCGTTGCCATGTGTATTGTCTGGCGGATACAGCCCCGGATGGCGGGGCTGCGTCTGTGGGCGGGCGCGCAGGCTGCGGCTACCGTGGCCTGGATCCCCAGCATGTTCGTCAATCTGGGGCTTCTGAACGACCCCTTTTACACCGCCTTCAACAACATGCTGAATCTAGGCAGCATGATCCTGCTGTTTGAAGGGGCCTTGCGGTTCCGGGCGGTTGCGGGTGCGGCGACACGCCGACCCTGGCTGTTCGTCACCTTCGCCATCACCATCGTGATGTCCCTGGTCAACCGGGAGGATGCGGCCGCCCGCTATCTGTTCCACGACGCCGTGGCCATGCTGCTGCTGGGTGGCACCGCGGCTGCCATGCTGTGGCGGACGGAACCGTATCAGCGGTTGCCCCATTTTCTGACCGCCTTCTATGTCGGGGCCCAGGCCCTGACCTTCGCCTGCCGTTGGGGTCTGGCGGCAGCGGTATTGCTGGGCTGGACCGACATGTCGGCCAAATCCCTGAACTATGCTGTCTTCGGCACCATCACCCTGTGCAGTCTGGGCACGCTTTACGGCCTGATCCTGTCGATCAATGCGGCGGCGCGGCATCAGGTGGAACTGATGGGCCTGATTGATCCGCTGACCGGGCTCGACAACAGACGGGCCCTGCTGCTGGGGCTGGAACGGGTACTTGCCGAACGGTCCCGCAGCAGCGGATTGCAGGGCATCGTCTATCTTGACCTGGATGGTTTCAAATCGATCAATGATCGATATGGCCACGCCGTCGGTGACAAGGTTCTTCAGCTTGTGGCGGACAGGCTGTGCCGTTCCCTGCGCATCCAGGATCAGGCCGCGCGCATGGGGGGCGACGAATTCGTCGTGCTGCTGCGGGATCTGCCGGACGCCGCGGCCCTGGATGAAGTTGCCCAGCGCCTGCGGCGGGCGGTGGAAGGACCGGTTCCATCGGATCTGGACATGGATATTCAGATTCGCGTCAGTCTGGGGATCGCCATGGCCCCCAGCCGGGGACAGGAACCGGCGACACTGCTGCAGCAGGCTGATGCCGACATGTACCAGGATAAACGGGGCCGACAGAATTCCCAGATGCCGCCGCCCGAACCCATCATGGACCGGCTGGACGATCCTCTCCCATCCTGACGTATAGGATAGCGGCGCTGGTGCCCCGGCGCGTCCTGCACATACAATTACAAGCGGGGATGGTGTCCGGGGCGGGGGCGATGCCGGGACTGGATTTCTTTGACATGTCGACGATCGTGGCGGCCCTGGCGGGGATCAACGCCATTGCCTTCATCGTTGTCTGGCGCATCAACCCCACGGTTCCCGGCCTGGGCAGCTGGTCCCTGTCGCAGTGCCTGCATGTCGGCGCCTGGCTGCTGGCCGTGCTGGGGATGGCCGGCATTCTGAACGGCTATGCCATAATCGCCATCAGCAACTCGTTCAACCTGTGCGCCATGCTGCTTCTGATCGACGGGGCGGTCCGGTTTCGGGACTTTGGCCGTCCTGCGGCCTATAAGCCCCTGTTGACGCTGGCCATTCTGCTGGTGGTGACCATCTCCATTCTGAACCGCGAGGCGCAGGAATGGCGATATCTCTGGCATGACGGGATCTGTGTCGTGGCCCTGATTGTCGCGGCCCTGGTCATGATGTGGCGGACAAATGCCCAGGAACGCATTGTCCATGGCATGGCCGCCGGGTTCTTCCTGCTGGTGGCCGCCACCGCCGCCTACCGGTGGCTGGTCACTTGGACGCGGTCGGCGGGGGAAGGCTTCCCCTATCCGCACCTCAACGCCACCCTGTTCACCCTGGTCGCCCTCTGCGCCCTCGGCTGGGTCTATGGGCTGATGCTGTCGGTCAATTTACGGGTGCGCCAGCAGATGCTGGCCATCAGCCAGATCGATCCCCTCACCGGGCTGGCGAACCGGCATCAGTTGGAAACGGTGCTGACGCGGGCTTTGGCCCGGCTTGCCCGCGGAGGTCCGGGCTTCGGCCTGTGCTTTTTCGATCTGGACCGGTTCAAATCCGTGAACGACCGTTATGGGCATGCCGGCGGGGACGCCATGCTGGTGGCCGTGGCCGACCGGCTGCGCGCGGGTCTGGGCGCCGGCGAGCTGGCGGCCCGTATCGGCGGGGACGAATTCGTCGTGTTCTTCAACGATATCGATGGGGCGGAGGCACTGGCCGCTGCCGGCGACCACCTGCGCCGGCTGGTAGAAGGCCCGGTTCCGTTCGACGACGCCCAGATGCAGGCATGGATCAGTCTGGGCACTGCCCATGCCCCCGGGGACGGGCGCGACATTGACAGCCTGCTGCGCCACGCCGATGCCACCATGTATCTCGACAAGCGGCATCGCCATGCCGCCCACCCGCCGTCCGAAAGCGGTGTTGTTCTGCCGTTCCCCACAGACAGAAAGGGCCGCCCCGGAGGGGCGGCCCGCAACTGACGGCATCCGGCTTATGCGGATCAGGCCTTCTTGGCGCCGACCTTGGCCAGAACGGCCTGCAATTCCTCGATGCTTTCCTTGACGCGCTTGGACAGGACCTCAGCGGCCTCGCTGTTCGACTTGGCGACCAGTTCCGACAGTTCCTTCAGGTTGGCCGAGGCCTTCTCGAAGGAGGACTTCACCAGGGCGGCGTGCTTGGCGACCTTGTCTTCCGGCGTGCCGGCGGCCAGCAGCTCGGTGACGATGGAGGAGGTCTCTTCCAGGGACTGGCGGATGATCTCGGCCTGACGGCGGGCGACGGCCTGATAGCCTTCGATGGCCAGCTGGTTGGCGGCGACGATGGCTTCGACGTTACGGCGCTGCGCGGCGACCACGCCTTCGAAATCCGGGCTGGGCAGCTTGAATTCCGTAAAGGCCTTCTGGAAGTCCGTCAGGCGGCTCAGGTCGAAGAACTTCGTGGGATCGAAGTCCATAAACGGGTTCTTAACGGTGGCCATCATCATCCCCTGGGGCTGTCGTCAGCATAGCGTCACGCCGGCAGCGTCCTGCTGCACCGCAATATGACTGAAGCAGATAATGCGCTTTGCCGCTTTTTTCGTCAACTTCTTTGTTGCGCCGCACAAAAATCCTGGGAAATCAACCGCCTGCTTGTTCCGATCCGATATGTTGGCCCTGAAACCCGCCGATCCGGTCCGATGACGTGTTCATTCCGGGTCGGAGCGGAATGGGATGCGGTGGCTGCACGCGTGTGATGCTGAGGACAGGGGCATGCATTCCTACACAAGGTGACCCTTTGCCCATCGCTGGTGACCGCTGTCATTGTCAGCGGGGGGCCAGCAGGGGGTAAGTCACAACTAACGCGCGGCACCTTCCGTAAACCAATTCTTAACGGACTGGGACAGGGTGTCCCGTCCCATCGCCGCGCGAATCCCGTCCTGCCCGCTGCGCCCACGGTCCTAAACTTTTACACAGGCCGACAATGAACCGCGCTACACAGGCATCATCGGCAGAGTCAAGCCCCCGAATATCGATCATGACAGTTCAATGTCTCCTTGACTTACAAAACATTCAATAAAATCAATAACATGATATTTTATGCCTAGATTTTAGGCAATCGCGTCAAAGCCGCAGACTCCCTGGCTCCGCACCACTCCCCACCGCACTTGTCCGCAGACTTATCCACAGATTCCGTGGAAATCCCCCGGGACAATCACCAGACCGGCTTCGCCCGTCGAAAGGACAGGGTGTCGATGGCGGGCCTCTCCCGTTGCGGTGGTCTGCTACCACCTTCGGCCATGGCGGTCGCTTTTTCCCGGCAGATGCATCACCGATTGACCGGCGACGACGGATCGGCCACATGCTTGGACCATGCATGACGATGCCGACCATAATCCGCCCCCCGGACCCGACACGGATGCCGCGCCGGTTGCGCCTGGCCGGCGCAAGCGCGCCGTGGCCGACCTGAACCGCGGTGTGGACATCATCAAGGGCTATCTGCGCACCCTGCCCGACCGGCCGGGTGTCTATCGCATGCTGAATGACGAGGGCGATGCGCTCTATGTCGGCAAGGCGCGCAGCCTGAAGAAGCGTGTCACCAACTATACGATGCCGGTGAAGCTGCCCATCCGGCTGCAGCGCATGATCGCCGAAACCACGCAGATGGAGTTCGTCACCACCCATACGGAGGTGGAGGCGCTGCTGCTGGAATCGAACCTGATCAAGAAGCTGATGCCGCGCTACAATGTGCTGCTGCGCGACGACAAGACCTTCCCCCATATCCTGATCACGGGCGGGCAGGATTTCCCGCAACTGACCAAGCATCGCGGCACGCGGACGGAGGCTGGTTCCTATTACGGTCCCTTTGCCTCGGCCGGGGCCGTCAACCGCGTGCTGACGGCGTTGCAGCGCGCGTTCCAGCTCCGGACCTGTGCCGACACGGTGTTCAACACCCGCACCCGCCCCTGTCTGCAATATCAGATCAAGCGCTGCACCGCGCCCTGCGTGGAGAAGGTGACGCCGGCCGAATATGCCGAGCAGGTGCGCGAGGCCAGGCAGTTCCTGGAAGGCCGCAGCCGCGATATCCAGGCCGCTCTGGCCGCCGATATGCAGGCAGCGGCCGAGGCCCTGGAATTTGAACGCGCGGCCAAGCTGCGTGACCGTATCCGCGCCCTGACTGCCATCCAGGCGCATCAGGACATCAATGTCGAGGGCGTAGATGATGCCGACATCATCGCCGCCTTTCAGGATGGCGGCAGCACCTGCGTACAGGTCTTCTTCTTCCGCGGCGGGCGCAAT
Organism: Niveispirillum sp. FG148; assembly: GCF_057809655.1. Lineage (NCBI taxonomy): Bacteria > Pseudomonadati > Pseudomonadota > Alphaproteobacteria > Rhodospirillales > Azospirillaceae > Niveispirillum > Niveispirillum sp. FG148. The sequence continues at coordinate 45,998 of NZ_JBMDKJ010000007.1, read as the reverse complement.
TACGGCAACCGCGCCTATTTCCCCAGCCATGACAAGGTCATGGAGGCCGACGAGGTTCTGGCCGCCTTCATCGCCCAGTTCTACGATAACAAGGCCGCCCCCGCCCTGATCCTGGTCAGCCACGACCTGCCTGAACAGGAACTGCTGGAAGAGGCGCTGTCTGTGCGCGCCGGTTCGAAGGTGGAACTGCACACGCCCAAGCGCGGCGACAAGAAGCGGCTGGTCGACCACGCCATCAACAATGCCCGCGACGCCCATGGGCGCCGTCTGGCCGAAACGGGCAGCCAGACCAAACTGCTGGCCGGCGTGGCCGACGCCTTCTGCCTGGCCGAACCGCCCCAGCGCATCGAGGTCTATGACAACAGCCATATCCAGGGCGCGCATGCCATTGGCGGCATGATCGTGGCCGGCCCCGACGGCTTCATCAAGAATGCCTACCGCAAATTCACCATCAAGACCGAAGGAGCCGCCGGCGATGATTTCGCCATGATGCGGGAGGTGTTCACCCGCCGATTCGAACGCGCCTTGAAAGAGGATCCGGAGCGGGCGGGCGAAAGCTGGCCCGATCTGGTGCTGATCGACGGCGGTGAAGGACAGCTGGGCGTGGTCATGGAAGTGATGGCCGAACTGGGGATCGAGGATGTACCCCTGGTTGCCATCGCCAAGGGTCCGGACCGCGATGCCGGGCGGGAGCGATTCTTCATGCCCGGCCGCCCGCCCTTCGGCATGGAGCATAAGAGCCCCGTGCTTTACTATTTGCAGCGCCTGCGGGACGAGGCGCACCGTTTCGCCATCGGCACCCACCGGGCCAAACGGGAAAAGGCCATCACCACCTCCCCCCTGGACGAGATCCAGGGAATCGGGCCTCGGCGCAAGAAGGCGCTGCTGCTGCATTTCGGTTCCGCCCGCGCCGTTTCGCGCGCCGGCCTGGCCGATCTGCAGGCCGTGGAGGGGATCAGTGCGGCCGTCGCCAGAATCATCTATGACCATTTCCATGGGGAAGGATAGGATGCGGCCCCGACGGCCGACCCCTCCCCTTCTGCCTTGGCGCCCATGCTGACCAGCCTGCCCAATATCCTGACCCTGTCGCGCATCGCGGTCATCCCGCTGGTCGTGGCCCTGTTCTTCTTCCCCGGCAAATTGAGTGCCTGGACGGCCCTGGGCCTGTACGCGGCTGCCTGCATCACCGACTGGTTCGACGGCTATCTGGCCCGCATCTGGCGGGAGGAGAGCCTGATCGGCAAGTTCCTGGACCCCATCGCCGACAAGCTGCTGGTGGCGGCCGTGCTGATGATGCTGGTGGCCGTAGGCAAGATCGAAGGATCGGCCACCATCCCCGCCATCATCATCCTGCTGCGGGAAGTGATGGTATCGGGCCTGCGCGAATTCCTGGCGGGACTGCGCGTCTCCCTGCCCGTCAGCCGCCTTGCCAAATGGAAGACGGGTATCCAGATGGGGGCCATCGGCTGGCTGATCGTGGGCCATGACGGGCCGGAAGGCTGGCCCGTGACGGAGATCGGGGAGGTCGGCCTGTGGCTGGCGGCGGCCCTGACCCTGCTGACGGGCTGGGATTATCTGCGCGCGGGCCTGCGCCACATGCTGAAGGCGGAAGGGTGAGACCATGTTGAAACTGCTGTATTTCGCCTGGCTGCGGACCAAGATCGGGATGGCGGAGGAACGGGTGGCCCTGCCGGACGGCGTGGCCGATGTCGCCGGCCTGATCGACTGGCTGCGCGGCCGCGGGCCCGGCTATGCTGACGCCCTGGCCAACCTGGACGTGGTGAAGGTGGCCGTGAACCAGGAATATGTGCCCTTCTCCCACCCCGTCGCAGCGGGGGACGAGGTCGCGCTGTTCCCGCCGGTGACGGGCGGCTGATGACCGTCAAGGTCCAGCGGCAGGATTTCGACATCGGCGCCGAACTGGCGGCCTTGACCGATGGCGATACCGGCGTGGGCGGTCTGTGCAGCTTTGTAGGGCTGGTGCGGGACCTGCACCCCGACGCGGGGGAGGTGCCGGGCACAGTGCGCGCCCTGACGCTGGAACATTATCCCGGCATGACGGAGCGGCAACTGGAGGCGATAGAGGCCGAGGCCAGGGCACGCTGGCCCTTGCGGTCCTGCCTGATCATCCATCGCTACGGGCGGCTGGACCCGGGCGACCGCATCGTGCTGGTTGCCTGCGCATCGGCACATCGGGAGGCGGCGTTTGCCGCCTGCCAGTTCCTGATGGATTGGCTGAAGACCAAAGCGCCCTTCTGGAAGCTGGAAGAAACGGGCGGTGGCGACCGCTGGATCGAAGCCCGCGACAGTGATGACGCGGCGGCGCGGTCCTGGGACGGCCCCACAGCCGTTGGAGATACCCCATCTGGTTCGTAACGCCTATGCGCTACCCGGGCAAAGGTTGCAGGCGACAAGTCGCCTGAAGCATGGCATTGATAGGGTCAATCCAGCCATCCTGACTTGAAATGTACGTGAAAGACGATCCCCCGACGATCCTGGTCGTCGGGGGTGACAAAGACCGATATCCGGCTCCCGCGGCGCTGAAGCGATCGACCCCGGCCGTGGACCTGCGCTTCCTGCGCAAAACGGAAGATCTGCTTGCCGTTTGCCGGGACCGTCGGCCGCTTCTGATCATTGTTGATCTGCACCATGTCGAGGCGCCGCTGGGGCTGACGGCCAATATCCGTGCCGCCGACCTGCCGGTCGACCCCACCATCATCATGATCGGCGATACCATTACGCCCGATCAGCGCATCCAGGCACTGGAACTGGGCGTTGCCGAGGTGATGGACCGTCCCGACAGCATGGAAGAGCTGTCCCTGCGGCTGTTGTCCTGCGTCCGTCTGCGCCATCGGCTGGCCCTGGCAGAACGCTGCGCCGCCGATCGGTCGCAGAAGCTGGCAGACGCCCTGGCGCTGCTGAAGGCAGCGGAGCGCAAGCTGCTGGATCAGGGGGGGCGCGCGACGGAGGACAGCCGGCGCAATGCCGAAGTGGTGGCAGGTGCTGCCCACGAGCTTCGTACGCCCCTGCACGCCATCATCGGCTTCTCCGAACTGATCCGGGATGATGCGCACGGCCCCCACGCGGACGACCGATACCGGGAATACGCCGTCGATATTCATCAGGCCGCCACGCATATGCTGGCCATCGTCGATGGCACCCTGGATCTGGCGCGGGCAGAGGCAGGGGCCGACACGCTGGATGTGCGCGACATCGATATTGGCGCCGCCGTCCGGGACAGCACGCGCATGTTGCGCCAGTTGGCCGACGGCAGCGGTGTCGACCTTCATGTCGTCATTCCGGATAAACCGCTGCGCATCCGCACCGACCCGGACAAGATCCGCCAGATCGTCATCAATCTGGCCTCCAACGCCATCAAATTTACCCCCCGGGGTGGACGCGTGACGGTAGAGGTTGGTGGCATTGACGATGGCGGGGCTGTCATCCTGATCATCCGCGATACCGGCATCGGCATCGCGGCACACGACATGCCCATGGCGATGAAGCCGTTTGGGCAGGTCCGCCGCACCGACCGGCCCCATCCAAAAGGTACGGGTCTCGGCCTGCCCTTGACCCGTCGCTTTGTCGAGATGCTGGGTGGCGTCTTGGACATCAATTCCGTTCCCGGCAAAGGAACGGTGGTCAGCGTCAGACTTCCCGCCAGCGCCCCCAATGATGACCAGGGCACGCGGCCGGCGATGACTTGACCTGCACTTGTCCACCGTGCGCGATACCCCGCACATTGAATCTGGCATGCGTGTTTTTGCATTGGAAACAGCATAAGCCGATCGTCCGGCGCATAACGCCCGGGCGACACAACCGCAACAGCCGCCTGGCCCGGCCGATGCCCCGATATGGCGCGTTCGTCACTATCCTGTTGTGAATAAACGAATTTTCACGCTTTCGTGTTGGCACGGATCTGATAACCCAGATTATGGCCCTCTCGTTGCCTATATTTTGTGCATTTTCATCTGACCCGCAGCCCGCAACGCCCATACAGGGTTCCCAACGCAGTTAGCCACACACTTATCCACAGATTCTGGGGAATGGTTCGACGGCTTGGCGGACGTTCCCTGACCGGATCGGGACAGGCGCGCCCGGTCCGCTATCCCTGAGCATAGATTGTAGCGCAGAGGGCAACGGATTTAACCGTAAGCCCTGCACGCAATCTCCGCTGAACATACAATGGCAGGGCAAGATGTTCGATAAACTAACTATCAAAGCTAAGGTCTTCCTGGCTTTTGCGGGAATTCTGGTCGTCACTGCCTTGCTGGGTGGATTCAGCCTCTGGCGTCTGCAAGGTATCGACAACGCCTCCATCCTGGTCAGTGACAATGCCCTGCCATCCATCAAGTATCTTGGCGCGATGAATGTCGATGTCCTGCGCGTCCGGTCCACGCAGTTCCAGCACATCATCGCGACGACCCAGTCGGACATGAAGGCTGCGGAAGGGCGGATTGATGGCTTCCAGAAAAGCTTCGACGCCAACCGGCTCAAGTACGAACCGCTTATTTCCTCCAAGGAGGAGGACGAGATCTATCGCCGGTTCAGCGAGAAGTGGCGGAATTATCTCTCCCTGTGGCCCACGGTTCAGGAACTCTCCTACAAAAATCAGACCGAGCAGGCCGGCAACCTGATGACAGAGAAGCTGTCGCCGCTCTATCGCGACGCCCAGGCCGACCTGGAAGCCCTGGTAGAATTGAACACCAAGGCCGCGAAGGCCGCCGCTGACGACATCAACACATCCATCAGCAATTCGCAGATTGGCATCGGTATCGCCATCGTCATCGCCCTGGTCGTCGGCGTCAGCGCCGGCTGGTCCCTGATCAGCAGCGTGGTACGGCCGATGGGCACCCTTACGGATATCATGATGCGCCTGGCCCGGCATGACCTGTCTGCCCATGTTTCCGGCGCAGCACGCCAGGATGAACTGGGTGCGATGGCCCGCGCCGTTGAGGTGTTCAAGGAAGGGTTGATCGAAGCGGACCGACTGGCTGACGCACAGAAGACTGAGCAGGCCGCCAAGGAACGCCGCGCCGCCGTGGTCGCGGAGATGATCCAGGAATTCGACAGCAAGGCCTCGTCTGTCCTGCGTGCCGTCAGCGCCGCCGCCACAGAACTGGACGCCACCGCCCAATCGATGAGCGCCATCGCAGAGGAAACCAATCGCCAGGCAACGGCCGCCGCCGCCGCTGCCGAGCAGACAACAGCCAATGTGCAGACCGTGGCCGCCGCTGCCGAGGAAATGGCCGCCAGCATTCTGGAGATCAACAATCAGGTCAACCGGTCCAAGACCATCTCCGACAAGGCCTATACGGAGGTGCGCCACACCGATGACACCGTGGCCGGACTGGCGGAGGCGGCGTCCCGCATCGGCGCCGTCGTGCAGTTGATCCAGGACATTGCCGGACAGACCAACCTGCTGGCCCTGAACGCGACGATCGAGGCTGCCCGTGCCGGGGAAGCCGGCAAGGGCTTTGCGGTGGTAGCGTCGGAGGTGAAGGCCCTGGCCAATCAGACTTCCAAGGCAACGGAAGAGATCGCGGCACAGGTGGCATCGGTGCAGCAGGCAACGGACAGCTCAGTCTCCGCCATTCGCTCCATCGGCACCACCATCCAGTCGGTCTCGGAAATCGGTGCCTCCATTGCCGCCGCCATGGAGCAGCAAGGCGCATCGACCACGGAAATTTCCCGCAGCGTCACCCAGGCGGCATCGGGAACCCAGGAAGTATCGGCCAATGTCAGCCAGGTGACCGAAGCCGCCTCGCAGACCGGCACCTCGGCCCACCAAGTACTGGGTGCCGCCCGCGAACTGGCCCTGCAATCGGAGCAGCTGCGCGGTCAGGTGGAAAAGTTCCTGGCGGACATCCGCGCCGCCTGATCCAAGGCTGCAAAGCCAGTCAATGGCGGGGGAAGTGAGGGCGCTTGTGTGCGCCCCCTCACTTCCCCCACCGTTTCTTTGCCGATAGGGTGCGGTTATTCCCCCCACTGTCACGCAAGGATCAGCCTTCGATGACCATTCAGCTTCATGCCTGGCCGACACCCAACGGCTATAAGGTTTCCATCGCCCTGGAGGAGATGGGCCTGGATTACGATGTCCATCCCGTGAATATCGGCGCCGGCGAACAGTTCCAGCCCGACTTCCTGAAGATCGCCCCCAACAACCGTATGCCCGCCATCGTCGATCCCGACGGCCCCGGGGGCAAGCCGTTCAGCCTGTTTGAAAGCGGCGCCATCCTGATCTATCTGGCGGAAAAGACGGGGCAGTTCCGGCCCGCCGATCCCGCCGTCTGGTACACGCACATCCAGTGGCTGATGTGGCAGATGGGCGGCGTCGGCCCGATGTTCGGCCAGGCCGGCCATTTCATCCTCTACGCCCCGGAAAAGGTGCCCTATGGCATCGAACGCTACCGCAACGAGGCCAAGCGCCTGCTGAAGGTAGCCAATACCCGGCTGGGCGAGGCCGCCTATCTGGGCGGCGATGATTACGGCATCGCCGATATGGCGACCTTCCCCTGGGTCCGCAGCGCCCCCAAATATGAAATCGACCTGAACGACTATCCCAACGTGCAGCGCTGGTTCAACGCCATCGCCGCCCGGCCGGCGGTGCAGCGCGGCCTGGGCCTGCTGGCGGACAAGGTGAAGCCCGTCGGCACGCCCATGTCGGACAAGGAGCGTGAAAACCTGTACGGCAAGAAGCCGTAACCGGGGCCCTGTTCATTTCCGGACACCCCCTGTTCAGAAACGAACAGGGGGTCGTCGGCCCATCCGACGGAAAGCACGGGTTTCCGCCTCTTTTCCCTTTGGCCCACCGCTTGCTGTCAGGCCAGCAATCGGCGTTGACCGGCGCCGGGGATGGGGAAAGATGGGGCAGTTCCATGATTGAACAGCATCAGACGGGTCGCGGCTGGACCGTGGCCGGCCTTTGCATTGCCATGGCGGGATTGCCGCTGTTGATGGGTAACTATCGGCTGCTGGTAGGAACGCCTGTTTCCGAATTGCCGATATTGCTGCGCGAAGGCGCGGCGTTCCTGCTGCTGGGGGCCCTGCTGTGGATTGTCCGGCGGGGCGAGCGGCTGCCGCTGGCGTCCATCGGGCTGACCATCGAAAGGCCGGGCCGCACGGCCCTGATGGGCTTGGGGCTGGGCGTCGCGCTTCTGGCCGGCACATTTGGCGCCTTGGGCCTGATCAGCGCGCTTGGGCTCTCCTATGGCGGCGAGGCCAAGGGCGCCTTCGTCACCCCGATCTGGCTGAAACTGCTGATCGTGATACGTGCGGGGCTGGTGGAGGAAATTTTCTATCGCGGTTACGCGATGGACCGCCTGGGCGCATTGACGGGAAGCCGTCTGGTCGCCGCCTTGCTGCCGCTGGCCGCCTTCACCCTGTCCCATGCCAATGGCGGTATCGCCGGCATGCTGATCGCCTTGATCCTGGGCAGCATCCTGACCGGCTTCTATGCCTGGAAGCGCAACCTGCCGGCCGCCATCCTGGCGCATTTCCTCATCGACTTCATGCCCAACATCCTGCTGCCGCTGCTGGGTGCGGATTAACGCTGTTTCTGGTCAGTGGAAATACGCACTACGCCCCGGTCAGGATGTCGACCAGGACGGTGGCATTGTTGCGCGCTTCGTCCCTGGCCGCGAACAGCAGCGTCACCGGCCCCGCCGCCGCCAGTTCCCGCAGCCGGGTCAGCGCCGCCTGACCTGCCGGTCCCGCCAGTTCAGCGGCATAGGCGGGCGGGAAAAGATGCCAGTTGTCCGGATCGGCATGGGTGCGCCGGCGCAGATCGTGGCTGGGCGCCACCTCTTTCAGCCACAGATCGATGCGGGCCTTGTCCTTGGCGATACCGCGCGGCCACAGCGCATCGACCAGCACCCTCATGCCATCCGCCTCGGCCGACGCCGCATAGACACGCTTCACGCGGAAATCACCCCGCTGGTCCATTCCTGCCCCCTTCGCGTCAGTTCCAGGGCCGCGCCCCCGGTGCCGGCCGGGTCGTCTCGACCTGGATGCCGGTGGGCTGGAAATATAGGGCATGGGCGCCGCGGGCGGCCAGGGCCGATCCGTCGATGATCAACGGCACCGGACAATCGCGCACATTCCAGCGGGCGACGATCGCCTCCACCTCCTGCCCGCACAGGATTGCCACCGCATCCGGCATCAGGGCGATACCGACGCGGCGGCCGTCCGCGGCATAGACACAGGCGCCGGCATCGCAGCGCAACCGTCCATCCTTGGTTCCCTGCTTGGGCCAACTGCGCACATTGTCGGTCAACCCGTCGCGCTGGGCCCATTCATCGCTGTCGAAACGGCCGGCCCGGCGCGTGGATACGGCCATGCCGCCATCGGCCATCCGCACACCCACCACCTTGCCATCGCCGCTGACCCGCAGATCGGGCCGGTCGGCCAGCGGCAGCGCCAGCAGGCCCAAGGCCATGCCGATGAAGCCCAGCCGCCGCACCCGCCCCTGCCACAGGCACAGCCACAGGCCCGACAGGGTGAACAGCGCCAGCCCCCAGCCCGGCAGCAGCGGCAGCGGCACGGCCGACCCCGGCAGGTCGGCGACACGATGCGCGGTTTCCAGGATCAGCTCCACGCCCCAGCCCATGGCGGTCACGGCCCAGCCTTCCAGCCCGAACGGCATCAGCAGGCAGACGATCAGGCCCCAGGGCATCACCCAGAAGCTGGTGATCGGCACCGCCACCATGTTGGCCAGCAGGCCGTAATTCTGCATCTGCTGGAAATGGTGCAGACCGAAGGGAATGGTCACCGACCCCGCCACCAGCGAGGTCAGGGCCAGCCCGCCGACATAGGTGGCGATCCGGCCCAGCCGCCCCCCGCCCCCCTCCTGTCGTCGCGCGGCCATCCAGGGTGTGATGACCTCGAACGCCGCGATCAGGGCGATGACGGCGGCGAACGACATCTGGAAGCTGGGCCCGACCAGGGCTTCGGGCTGGACCAGGATGACCGCCAGGGCCGCCACCCCCACCACCCGCAGGGAGAAGGGGTTACGGTCCACCAGCACGGCCAGCAACATGACAGCCGTCATCAGCACCGATCGCTGCGTCGGTACCGGCGACCCCACCAGCAGCATGTAGAAGAACGCCGCCGCCAGCGCCGCCACGGCCGCATATTTCTTGATGGGATGGCGCAACGCCAGGGCCGGGATCAGGGCCATGCCCCCACGCAGGATCAGGAAGACCAGCCCTGCCACCAGCCCGACATGCAGGCCGGAGATGGACAGGAGATGCTGAAGGCCGGACTGGCGCATCGCCACCATGTCCTCTTCCGGAATACCCGCCACCTCCCCGTTCAGCAGGGCCGCCGTCATCCCGCCCACGGCACCGGGCAGGCGTTGCGATACCCGTTCAGCGATGATCTGACGCCAGCGTTCCAGCACGAACGCATCGGCCGGGCCCTTTTGCTGGATGCGCAGGGCCCCCAGGGCAAAGCCGCTGCCACCGATCCTCTGGAAATACAGGTGCCGGCGAAAATCAAAGGCGCCGGGTTCCACCGGATCGCCCGGTGGCCCGACGGCGGCGAACAGACGGACCCGGTCCCCCGCCTCCGGCACCACACTGGCCTTGCGGACGGAAATGCGCAGGGCGGCGGGCGTGTCCGGGGGCGCCACCCCCTGGATCATCGCCTGATCCAGCACCAGCCGCAATCCGGCCGTCAGGCGTTCGATGCTGGTGACCCGACCCGTAACGCCGGTCGGCCCGATCTCCGCCTGCATCTGCGGCGCATCCACCAGGGCGGTGCGCACCTGCGCCGCCGTGAAGCCCAGAGCGGGCCCGACCAGCCCGATCCAGGCCAGGGCCGCCCATTCCGGCCGGCGCCATTGCACGACACCGGACGCGGACAGCGCCAGGACCAGCGATACGCCCCCGCCCCATCCCGCCGGCTCCCATTCCAACGCGAAATAGGCAGCAATACCGATCCCGACCAGCACCGGAAACCACAGGACCCAGCGTGACCGCTCCGCCGACAGCGCCGCCAGGAACCGCCCCGGCCAATGTGACAGAACCGCAGATACCCCCATGCCGCCTCCCCCCGTCTGCGGCATAAAAGTAGATGAAAATTCCCCCGATATCACCATCCGGTTGGGCATAAATGGTGGCGCCGGCCCCTTGGCGCGGTCCACCGGCCGTTCAATCCAGGGCGGGGGTGAAACCGGACCGGCACCCACGACTTTTTGCGGGGGGTGAGGCCCCGGTCGTGCGCTATTCAGGGCCGCCGGGCCTGTGCTACACCAGCCCGCAAACAATCATCTTCCCGTATGGGAACCATAAGAGTTTCGCAATGATCGTCACCCGTTTCGCCCCTTCCCCCACCGGCTATCTGCATATCGGCGGCGGCCGCACGGCGCTGTTCAACTGGCTGTTTGCCAAGCACCATCAGGGCAAGTTCCTGCTGCGGATTGAGGATACGGACCGCGCGCGTTCCACCCAGGCCGCCGTGGATGCCATTCTGGACGGGCTGAAATGGCTGGGCCTGGAATGGGACGGGGAGGCGATCAGCCAGTTTGAACGCAAGGACCGCCACGCCGAGGTGGTGGACCAGATGCTGGCCAACGGCACTGCCTATCGCTGCTACTGCACCCCGGAAGAACTGGACGCCATGCGTGAGGCGCAGAAGGCCGCCGGGCAGCAGCCGCGCTATGACGGGCGCTGGCGCGACCGCGACCCGTCCGAAGCGCCGGCCGGTGTGGCCCCCGCCATCCGCCTGAAGGCCCCGCGCGATGGCGAAACCATCGTGAAGGACCATGTCCAGGGTGAGGTGAAGGTGCAGAACAGCCAGCTGGATGATCTGATCCTGCTGCGTTCCGATGGCACGCCCACCTATCTGCTGGCTGTGGTGGTGGACGACCACGACATGGGCGTCACCCATGTCGTTCGTGGCGACGACCATCTGACCAACACCTTCCGCCAGCTGCAGATCTACAATGCCATGGGCTGGGCGGCGCCGGAATTCGCCCACATCCCCCTGATCCACGGGCCGGATGGGGCCAAGCTGTCCAAGCGCCATGGTGCCCTGGGCATCGAGGCCTATCGCGACATGGGCTTCCTGCCGGAAACCATGCGCAATTACCTGCTGCGTCTGGGCTGGGGCCATGGTGACGCGGAAATCATCTCCACCAGCCAGGCCATCGACTGGTTCACGCTGGAAGGCATCGGCCGGTCGCCCTCGCGCCTGGACTTCGCCAAGATGGAAAACCTGAACGCGCATTATATCCGCGAGGCAGACGATGCGCGTCTGGTCGCCCTGACCGCACCCTTTATCGAGGCCAAGATCGGCCGCGCCCTGTCGGATGTGGAGAAGGACCGGTTCCTGCGCTCCATCCCCGGTTTCAAGCCGCGGGTGAAGACCCTGATCGAACTGGCTGACGGCGCGCTCTACCTGTTCGCCGCCCGCCCGCTGGCGCTGGATGACAAGGCCGCGGCCCTGCTGACGGCCGATGTCGCCAGCCAGATCGCGGCCCTGACGGAGAAGTTCGCAGGTGCGGCGGAATGGAATGCTGCCACGCTGGAAGGCATCGTGCGCGAGTTTGCCGAAGCCAACGGCCTGAAGCTGGGCAAGGTGGCACAGCCGCTGCGCGCCGCCCTGACCGGAACCACCGTCTCTCCGCCGATTTTCGAGGTGGCGGAAATTCTCGGACGCGCCGAGGCGCTTGGACGTTTGGAAGATATCAAAAACCGTGGTTAAGACGATGGTGTTGCGTTGCACTCGCTGCGGCGCGGCACTAAACTCCGCCCCGCCTACCTATAAAGGCGGGGTCTGAAGTACCCCCCAAATTAAACCCTTGAGGACGTGCCGACCATGAGCCAGACAACCCAGACGGCGGGCGTTGGAACCGCCGATACGGTGACCCTGATCGATAACCGGACGGGCAAGAAACTTGACCTGCCCATCCTGAAAGGCTCGACTGGGCCGGATGTCATCGACATCCGCAAGCTCTACGGCGCCACGGGTTGCTTCACCTACGATCCGGGCTTCACGTCCACGGCCTCGTGCGACTCGGCCATCACCTATATCGACGGTGATGAAGGCGTGCTGCTGCACCGCGGCTACCCGATCGAACAGCTGGCTGAAGAGTCGGACTTCCTTGAGACCTGCTACCTGCTGCTGCACGGCGAGTTGCCGAACGCGGAGCAGAAGAAGACGTTTGAGGCCACCATCACCCGCCACACGATGGTGCATGAGCAGCTGACGCAGTTCTTCCGTGGCTTCCGTCGCGATGCCCACCCGATGGCCATCATGTGCGGCGTCGTCGGTGCCCTGTCGGCCTTCTACCATGACAGCACCGACATCAACGATCCCAAGCAGCGCCTGATCGCGTCGCATCGTCTGATCGCCAAGATGCCGACGATCGCCGCCATGGCCTACAAGTACTCGGTCGGCCAGCCCTTCATGTACCCGCGCAACGACCTGGGCTATGCAGAGAATTTCCTCTACATGACCTTCGGCGTCCCGTGCGAGCCGTTCAAGGTGAACCCGATCATCGCCAAGGCGATGGACAAGATCTTCATCCTGCACGCCGATCACGAGCAGAACGCGTCCACCTCCACCGTCCGTCTGGCCGGTTCGTCGGGCGCCAACCCGTTCGCCTGTATCGCCGCCGGTATCGCCAGCCTGTGGGGCCCTGCCCATGGCGGTGCGAACGAGGCCGTGCTGAAGATGCTGGAAGAGATCAAGTCCGTTGATCGCATTCCGGAATTCATCAAGCGCGCCAAGGACAAGAACGACAATTTCCGCCTGATGGGCTTCGGCCATCGCGTCTACAAGAATTACGACCCCCGCGCCAAGGTCATGAAGCAGACCTGCGACGCCGTGCTGGCCGAACTGGGGATCAAGGACGATCCGCTGCTGGATATCGCGGTGGAGCTGGAAAAGATCGCCCTGTCCGATCCGTACTTCATCGAGAAGAAGCTGTACCCGAATGTCGACTTCTATTCGGGCATCATCCTGAAGGCCATCGGCTTCCCGACCAGCATGTTCACCGTGCTGTTCGCCCTGGCCCGCACGGTCGGCTGGATCAGCCAGTGGAAGGAAATGATTGAGGATCCCGGTCAGAAGATCGGCCGTCCGCGTCAGCTCTATATGGGCTCCAAGACGCGCGATTTCGTCCCGGTCGAGAAGCGTGGCTGAGCGCAAGCATAGCCAATCCGGCAAGGCGGGCGGTCCCTTCGGGGCCGCCCGTGGCGCATTCGCGCATCCCGGCGCCAGCCCGTTCCTGTGGCGCCCATCCGCACCGGCCAATGACAACCCCGCCCCGATCGGCAAGCGAATCAGCCGCGCCCTGCGCCTGCTGACCATCGTCGCGATCCTGGGCAGCCTGGTCTGGTCGGCGGTTTATTTCCGGTAAAGTCCGCGGCGTGACGTCACGCCCGCAGCGCCGATATCCCGTGCCAGCCCATATAGGCGGCAATCAGCAGGATCAGCAGCGCCGACAGATAGGGCGCCCGCTTCATCAGCCGTTCGAACCCGATGCCACGCCGTGACAGGTGCCGTACGCCCAGTGCCGCCACCACGCCGGACCCGGTCAAGGTCAGGGCCAGGCCGATGCTGAAGCACAGGACCAGGGCCACGCCCAGGGTCACTTCCTTCAACTGAAGACAGATCAGCAGCACCGTGATGGCCGCGGGGCAGGGGATCAACCCGCCGGTCAGGCCGAACAGGATGATCTGTCCCGTCGCCGCCTGACCGCTGGCGAACCGCTGCTGGATCTCCTGGGCATGGTGCCGTGCATGCGCGTCCGCATCCTCGAACGCAGCATGGTCGTGGTGGCCATGATCATGATGGCCATGCTGATGCGCCAGATGCCGGCGCCAGAGCGGGGCCGACAGCCAGGCCGCCATGCCCAGCATGATGACGGCGCTGAGCAGCTGGAACCAGCCTTCCACCTTCTCGCCCTGCAATTCCCGCCCCAGATAGAGGCCCAGCAGCGCCACCAGCCAGACCACGGCGGTGTGGGAGATCGTCGCGGACACACCCAGCATCACCGCCTGCGCCACGGTCCCGCGCACGGCGACGATGAAGGAGGCCATCATGGTCTTGGAATGACCGGGTTCCAGCCCGTGCAGCGCCCCCAGCAGGATGGCGGAGGGCACGAACAGCCAGGCATGGGTACTGCCCTGACGGATCAATTCGGCGAATTCAGGCATGATCAACGGCATCCGGTGGCAAGGGCCGGCATCATGCCATTCGCTCAGCCACCTTTCACCACATTCAACACGGCATCGGCCGCCCTTTGGCTGGGCGTCTTGTCGCCCCCCTGGCCCAGCCAGCGCGCCACCTGGCCCACGCCGTCAACCTGATCCCGCCGCGCCGCCGGTTCCTCCAGCAGCTGGATGACCGCGTCGGCCAGCTTTGGCGGCGTGCAATCGCCCTGCAACCGTTCGGGCACCAGCATCCGGTCCAGCATGATATTGACCAGATTGGCGTATTTCACCCGGATCAGCCGGCGGTACAGGCGATAGGTCAGCGGATGGATGCGATAGGCGATGACCGATGGCAGCCGCGCCAGCGCCAGCTCCAGCGCGACCGTGCCGCTGGCCGCCAGGCCGGCATCGGCTGCCGCCATGGCATCATACTTCTCCCCGTCGCCCTCCACCACGATGGTGGGCACGGGCCAGCCGGATGCCGCCGCCCGCACGGGGGCCGCCACCTTGCCCAAGGTGGGCACGACGGCGCGCAGGCTGGGGAAGTGCTGCTTCAGCAGCGCCAGCGTGGCCGCGAAATCGGGCAGCAGCACCTTGATCTCGCTGCGCCGGCTGCCAGGCAGCACGCAGAGCAGCGGCACATCATCGGGAATGCCATGGCGGGCGCGGAAGCTGGGGCCATCCCCCTTCTCCACCCCCGCCTCCACGATGGAATGGCCGACAAAGGTGGCAGGCAGGCCCACCGCCTCGAAATAGGGGGGTTCAAACGGCAGCAGGACCAGCAGATGGTCCAGGAATTTGGCGATCTTCGCCGCCCGGCCCGGCCGCCAGGCCCAGACGGTGGGCGCGACATAATGGATCAGCTTGATCGATGGATCGGCCCGCCGCACTTTCTTCAACACACGGAAGCAGAAATCCGGCGCGTCGATGGTGACCACGGCATCGGGTCGGGCTGCCAGGATGGCGCCCGCCGTCTGGTTGATGCGGCGGATCAGGTTGGGCAGCTTGGGCAGCAGTTCGGCCAGACCAAACAGGGTCAGTTCCTCCATGGGGAACAGGCTGTCCAGCCCCTCGGCGATCATGCGCTCACCCCCGACGCCGGCAAAGCGCACCTGCCCACCCGTCGCCTGCTTCAACGCCGCCATCAACCGGGCGCCCAGCACATCGCCAGAGGGTTCACCGGCGATCAGGAAGATCAACGGGGCCGTCATTCCGTCACCCCAACGATCCAAAGGCCGGCCGCGTCCGCCGCCGCAAGGGCGGTTTCACGCCCCACCAGCAGCGTGCCGCCCGCTTCCGCCGCAATGCCCGCAAAGCCGGCGGCGATACAGGCTGCCACCGTATCCGGCCCGATGGTGGGCAGGTCCAGCCGCCGGTCCTGCCCCGGCTTGGCCCGCTTCACCAACACGGGCCCCTGTCCCTGGCGCTTAAGCATGGCACAGCGGGCGATCAGGGCGTCCGTGCCCTCGATGGCCTCCACGCCCAGCACCAGCCCCGCCTGCACCACCACGGACTGCCCCACATCGACGGCACCCAACGTACGGGCAACACCCATCCCGTGGACAATGTCGGCCAGCCCCTGCGCATCCGGTGCCGCCCGCGTCAGCACCCCGGCCGGCATCAGCAGATCATCGATCAGGGATTGCACAGCCACGACCCGGAACCCCTCTTCTTCCAGCAGGGCGGCCACGGCCCGCAGCAGGCCGTCATCGCCCAGGGCCTTCAGCCCCAGCCGGGCGAAGAACCGCGCCGCATACCAGTCCGGCCGCAGATCGGAAAGGGACGGCCGGCGCACACCACCGGCCATGACGATCTCCGTCACCCCTTCCGCCCGCAGCCGTTCCAGCACAGCCCCGGCCGCCCCCATGCGATAGGTTCCATGGGGCATGTCGGCCGACAGCCAGGCATCTGCCCCCTGCCCTTCCAGCGCCACCACGAAATAGGGCCGCCCGGCCCGCCGGCAGGTCGCCACCAACTGGCGCGGCAGGTCGCCGCCGCCGGCGATGATGCCCAGCCGGCCCGTCATCAGCCGCGCGGCAGGGTCAGGGCTCGGCTGCCACGGTCGCCCAGGAAGGACAGCATCTCGGCCACGGTGCTGACCTCGCCCGCCTCTTCCGCCACGGCGGCGGCACGGCTGGCAAGGTCGCCCTCGCCCTCGAACAGCTTCTTGAAGGCGTTGCGCAGCGCGTGGATCTCCTCACGCGCAAAGCCGCGGCGCTGCAATCCCACCAGGTTCAGCCCGGCCAGATAGGCGCGGTCGCCCTTGACCAGACCATAGGGGATCACGTCAGCTTCCACGCCCGACATGCCGCCGATCATGGCATGGGCGCCGATGCGCACGAACTGATGCACGGCCGACAGGCCGCCCAGCACCGCATGGTCACCCACCACCACATGCCCGCCCAGGGTGGCATTGTTGGCGAAAATCACATTATTGCCGACGATGCAGTCATGGCCGATATGGACACCGACCATGAACAGGCCGCCATCGCCCACACGGGTCACCATGCCGCCACCCTCGGTGCCGGTATTCATGGTGACATTCTCCCGGATGCGGTTGTTGCGGCCGATGATCAGTTCCGACGGCTCGCCCTTGTATTTCAGGTCCTGCGGCGCATGACCCAGCGAGGCGAAAGGATAGACCACGGTGCCCTCGCCGATGGTCGTACGGCCGTCGACGGCCACATGGCTGACCAGACGGACATAATCCCCCAGCACCACATGGGGACCGACCACACAGAAGGGACCGATCTCCACACCGGCGCCCAGACGCGCACCCGGATCAACCACGGCACTGGGATGGATGTTCGCACTCATCGGCCGGAACCTCGGATCAGTTGACATGAGAAGGGGCGGATGCTCCGCCCCCGCCCCGTGCCTATCAAAGGCGTTTGACAAAATTGCGTCCGGCGCCCGGCCCGCCGGTCATTTTTGTGACCGCACCAGCCCGGCGTCTGAGCCCGGCGTCTGAGGGAACAGACAAAACTCACTCCCCCATGACGATCATGGCCGTATAGGTGGCTTCGGCATGCAGGTTGCCGTCCACCCACGCCTCACCCCGGAATTTCCAGACATTGCGGCGGTTCTGGATCTTCTGGACCTTGATGTGGATTTGGTCGCCCGGAACGATGGGGCGGCGGAACTTGGCTTCCTCGATCCCCATGAAATACACGAGCCGACCCTCCGCTTCCTGTCCCAGCGTCTGCATGACCAGGATGGCGGATGTCTGGGCCATGGCCTCCACGATCATCACGCCCGGAAATACCGGCTTCTGCGGGAAATGGCCCGTGAAGATGGGTTCGTTCATCGTCACGTTCTTGATGCCGGTGCAGCTTTCACCGGGGACGATGTCCTTCACCTTGTCGACCAGCAGCATCGGATACCGGTGCGGGATCAGTTGCATGATCCGGTTGATATCCAGGCTGGCCAGTTCTTCCTTACTCGTTTCCGTCGTGCTCATCGCCCCGTCCACTTTTACCCTTCGCCATTCGGGCCATCATTGCCACCTGGCGGAAATATTGCCGTTTGGGCTGCGCCGGCGTGCCGAACACTTCCGTCATTGCCGGCACATCCCGCATGACGCCGCTCTGCGCGGCGATGCGGGCCCCGGCCCCGATGGTCAGGTGGCCGGCCACCCCGGCCTGCGCCGCCAGCACGGCATGATGGTCGAACTTCGTGCTTCCCGAAATGCCGGACTGGGCCACGATGACGCAGCCGGCACCAAGCGTGACGTTGTGCCCGATCTGGACCAGATTATCAATCATGCAGCCCCGTCCGATCACGGTATCGGGGCCGGCGCCGCGATCGATGGTGCTGTTGGCGCCTACCTCCACATCATCCTCGATGATGACGCGGCCCATCTGCGGCACCCGGACATGGCCCGTGACGTCCATGGCGAAGCCGAACCCGTCCTGCCCGATGCGCACACCCGGATACAGCGTGACCCGGTCCCCGACCAGACAGTGGGACAGCGACGCGCCGGCGCCGATGACGCAATCGGCCCCCACCCGGACATTGCGGCCGATAACGGCATTGGCGGCGATGCGGGTACGGACCCCGATCTCCGCCCCGGCCTCGATCACGGCACCCGCCGCCACCTCCACGCCATCGCCCAGAACGGCGGTCGCGTCGACATGGGCGGCTGGGGAGACATGGCCATCGCCCACCGGCACCGGATAGAAGGCCTGGGCGCAAAGCGCATAGCTGCGATAGGGCTTGGTGGACAGCAGCAGCGCCATGCCCGCCGGCGCCTTGTCGGCCAGCGACGGATGCACGACGCAGGCGGCGGCGCGGCTGGCCTGGAACGCCTCGACATATTTGCGATTGTCCAGAAAGCTCAAATGCCCGGCGCCGGCCTGATCCAGCGGCGCGACGTCATGCAGCAGCAAGTCCGGGTCACCACCGGGGGCCACGCTGGCGCCCGACCGGGCAGCCAGCTGGCCAAGTGTGAAGGGACCGGCACGGTCGAAGAAGCGGGGATCGGCCATGGATGACCTCTCAAATGTTGGCTGCGGCCCGGTCAGGGGGCCGGCGGCGGCGGCACATTGACGGTAACCTGCGGAAGGCGGCTGTTCAGCCGCTCCAGCACCTCGGCCGTGATATCGGCCGACCCGCCCGCCTGATAGACGATGAACTGGCGGGAGATGACCAGCGTGGCGCCGGATTCCTTGGCAACCTCGGCGATCACCTGGTCCAGGATATTGATGACGCTGTTGCGTGCCTGGTTGAAGGCGATGTCCAGCCGGCGGGTCCGTTCCTGCAACGCCCGGCCTGTGGCCGACACGCGGGTTTCGAACTCCGTCCGCTTGCGATCGAACTCCTCCACCGACACGGTCTGGCGCAGCTGCGCCAGTTCCTGCTCGGCCTGGCGCAGGCCTTCCTGCTGGTGCCCCACGTCGCGCTGCAGCTGTTCCTTCTGCGTATCCAGCTGCTGCTGGATGGCACGCATGGCCGTGGCCTGCTGCAAGACATTGGGGATGTCCACCACCGCGACCTGGGCATAGGGCAGGGTGCGGCGTGCCTGGGCCACCGGCTGGGTCTGCGCCTCCTGCGCCGACGCCGCAGATGCCATCGGCCCGGCCACAAGGGCCAGGCCGAAGCAAAGGGCCGTCAGGCGCCGGATCACCCCCGCACCCCGCGTCAGAACCGGGTACCGAAGCTGAATTTCAGCGTTTCGGTCTGGTCATAGGGTTCCTTGGCCAGCGGCTTGGCCAGATCCAGACGGATCGGACCGAAGGGCGACTTCCACGACACGCCCACACCGGCCGACATGCGGATCTTAGAGCTGTCATAGAACACATCGCCCTGGCCCGGTGTCGTCTTGGCCTGCGTCAGGGTACCGGCATCGTAGAAGACATGCGCCTTCACGCCCAGTTCGTCCGGCAGACCCAGCTTCGACGTCAGTTCCAGGCTGGACCGGGCGAAGATCGTACCGCCCAGTGCATCGCTGGCCGACGGGTTCGACAGGTCCGGCACGTTGCGCGGGCCGATACCACCGATTTCGAAGCCGCGCAGCGTGTCGCCACCGATGAAGAAGCGATCATTGATGCGCAGATCCTTGCCCATGCCCCAGATATGGCCGGCTTCGGTCGTCAGGCTCAGCACCATCTGTTCAAACGGCGCCCAATATTGGGCGGCAGTGACGCGGTTGCGCAGATAGCGGGTATCGCCGCCCAGACCGGCGAACTCCACCGACCACAGGAAGTAATAGCCGCTGGTCGGCTCCAGCTTGCTGTCACGTTCGTCATAGAGCAGCTGGCTTTCCACCGACGACGTGACCGTCGTGCCTTCCTGGTCAAGCAGGAAGCGGGAGCTGCCGTAATAGACGTTCTTGATGGTGTTCTGCGACAGCGAGTAGCTGACGCGCTGGCGCAGCTTCTCCGACAAAGGATAGCCGGCGCGCAGCACGACGCCCGTGCTTTCCAGATCATAGGTGATGGTGTCGCGGCTGTCGCGCACGACGCGGAACACGTCCACACCGGCCGCCAGATCACGATCCAGGAAATAGGGTTCGGTATAACCCAGATCCACCTCGAAGCTGCGCGACGACACCATGGTCGACAGGCGCAGATCCTGGCCGGTACCCAGCAGGTTGCGCTGACGGATGGAGAAGTCCAGCAAGGCGCCGTCGGTCGACGAATAGCCGGCACCCAGCTGGATTTCACCGGTGGGCTGTTCCTCGACCTCGATGGTGATGACCGACTGGTCGCGGCTGCTGCCCTCCGCCGTCTTCAGTTCGACGCCGGACTCCATGAAATAGCCCAGGTCCTTGATGCGCTGTTCGGAGCGCTTGACCTTGGAAATGCTGAACGGGTCGCCTTCGACCACCAGCATCTCGCGGCGGATGACCTTGTCCAGGGTATTGTAATTGCCGATGATGTCGATGCGTTCGACGAAGACGCGCGGCGTCTCCTTCAGCTCGAACACCACATCGATCGTCTGGTCTTCCTGATTGCGCTGAAGCAGCGGATCGATATCGACGAAGGCATATTGCAGATCGCCCAGGCGATTGGTCAGCGCCGTGATGCTCTCTTCGATCTTGTCGCCATTGTACCACTCGCCGCTATAGGCGTTGATCGCCTCATAGAGCGGGGTGACATCCACGTCGGGGATGTCGGACTGGATCTCGATCTTGCCGAACTTGTAGCGCTTGCCTTCATCCACCGTCATGGTGATGAAGAATTCCTCGCGGTCGGGCGTCAGTTCCGCGACAGAGGTCAGCACCTTGAAGTCGGCATAACCGTTGCGCAGATAGTGGCGGCGGACCTGCTCCTGGTCATAGCGCAGGCGCTCGGGATCGTAATTGTCGTTGGACGACAGGAACCGCCACCAGCGCGATTCCTTGGTGATCATGATCTCGCGCAGCTCATCATCGTCGAACACGTTGTTGTTGACGAAATTGATGGCCTGGACGCCCGTCATCTGACCTTCCTCGATCTCGAAGATCAGGTCGACGCGGTTCTGTTCCAGCTGCACGATCTTGGGCTCGATCCGGGCGGCAAACCGGCCCTTGCGCCGGTACAGCTCCTGAATCCGCTCCACATCATTCTGCACACGGGTGCGGGTATAGACCGTGCGGGGGCGCAGCTGGACCTCCTGGTTCAGGTCCTCCAGCTTGATGCGCTTGTTCCCCTCGAACGCGATGCGGTTGATGATGGGGTTTTCCACCACCGATACCAGCATCACGCCGCCGTCGCGCCGGATCGACACGTCGGCGAACAGGCCCGTGGCGAACAGCGATTTCAGCGACTGGTCGATCTTATCCGGATCGAAGCTGTCACCCGCCTGTACCGTCAGGTACGAACGGATGGTCGCGCCCTCGATACGCTGAGAGCCTTCGACACGGATTTCGCGAATGATGCCACCATCAAACGCCTCCTGGGCCATGGCGCCGGTCGACAGCGCGATGGCGGATGTTGCGGTGCCGCCCAGGAGCAGGCACAGCGCGAACCTGGAAACCGAGACCAACTGTTCCCCCAAAAAGGCTAAGACAGGACACCCTTGATGAAATCGACGACACGCAGTTGGACAAGGTCGTTCCACGTCGCGAAAATCATCAAGGTCAATACCAAAGCCAGACCGACCCGGAAACCATATTCCTGAGCCCGCTCGCCGAGAGGCCGTCCGCGGTCGGCCTCCACTGCGTAATACAGCAAATGCCCCCCGTCCAGCATCGGAATGGGGAACAGGTTGATCAGGCCCAGATTGATGGACAGAACGGCGATGAACCAGATCATGGTCACAAAGCCGGTCTGGGCCACCTGGCCCGACATCTGGGCAATACGCAACGGACCACCCAGTTCGGCGGTGCTGCGGATCCCCATCACCATCTGCGCTACGCCATCAAGCGTGCCTTCCGTCATCTGCACCGTCTGTTTGGCGGCCTCCCAAAGGGCCGTCAATGGCGTCTGGCGGCGATATTCGTCACTGACACGCATCACCCCCAGCCGGCCTATCGTATGGATATTGCCAAACCGGTCTTCCATCTTTTCCGGACGGGGCGTGACGGTCAGTTCCAGGCGCTGCATCTTGTCCGGATCGGCCGGATCGGCCCGTTCGACCACCATCGTGACCGTGCGGCCGGGATTCATGACGATGACGCCCAGCACATCCTCGAACCGCGGCGTATCCCGCCCATCCATGGAGACGATGCGGTCACCGGCCTGCATGCCGGCCTGGGCCGCCGCCCCGTCGGGCAGTACGTCCCGGATCACGGGCGGGGTGTAGGGCTGGCCATAGACCATGAACATGAAGGCCAGGGCCAGGATGGCGAACAGGAAGTTCGCCAAGGGTCCGGCCACGACGATGGCCATGCGCTGCCCCACCCGCTTATGGTGGAAGGACACGGCGCGCTGGGCCGGTGTCATCTTGTCCAGGCCGCTGCCGGGCGTGCTGGCGGCACCGGCATCGCCATACATCTTCACATAGCCGCCCAGCGGGATCAGGCTGAACTTCCAGCGTGTGCCGTGACGATCGGTGCGACCGAAAATCTCCGGCCCGAAGCCGATGGAAAACACCTCGACCCGCACGCCGTTGCGGCGCGCGACCAGGAAATGTCCCATCTCGTGCACAAAGACCAGAATGGTCAGCACGACGAGGAACATCACCCCGTAATTCCAGACGAAGCCGAAGACTTCCATTCAGTGCGCCTCCAGGGGCCCGGACTCAGTTGCGCCGACCTAATACGGCAATTTCGGCTTTCGCGTGGCGGCGTGCGGCCATATCCGCATCTTCCACCGCCGCCAGCGTATCCAGCGTCCCATGCGGCAGGGCCGACAGGCAGCTTTCGACCACGCGCGGAATATCCAGAAAGCCCAGCTTTCCGGCCAGGAATGCCGCCACCGCCACCTCGTTCGCGGCATTCAGGATTGTAGGGGCCGCCCCCCCGCTTTGCAAGGCGCGCCGGGCCAGCTCCAATGCTGGAAAACGCAGCGGATCGGGCGACTCGAAGGTCAGGCTGGCGGCCTTGACCAGATCCAGCCGCTCGCCCGGCGTGGGCAGCCGGTCCGGCCAGGCCAGCGCCACGGCAATGGGCGTGCGCATGTCGGGCGTGCCCAGTTGGGCCAGTACCGACCCGTCGACATATTCGACCAGGGAATGGATCACCGACTGCGGATGGACCAGCACGTCGATGCGATCCTCCGGCATGGCGAACAGATGATGGGCCTCGATCAGTTCCAGGCCCTTGTTCATCATGCTGGCGCTGTCGACGCTGATCTTGGCGCCCATGGACCAGTTGGGGTGGGCGCAGGCCTGGGCCGGCGTCACCCCGTCCATGGCTTGCCTTGTCCAGGTGCGGAACGGCCCGCCCGACGCGGTCAGGACCAGGCGGGAAATGCCCTCGCGCCGGGCCTCGTCGAAGACCTGGAAGATGGCGCTGTGCTCGCTGTCGACGGGCAGCAGGGTGGCGCCGTGGCGGCGCACCTCCGCCATCACCAGATCTCCGGCGCAGACCAGCACTTCCTTGTTGGCAAAGGCCACCGTGGCCCCGCGTCGGATGGCGGCCAGTGTGGGGGCCAGACCGGCGGCACCGACGATGGCGGCCATCACCCAGTCGGCTGCGGGCCGGCTGGCCGCTTCCACCACGGCCGCAGGGCCGGCCGCCAGTTCGATGCCGGTGTCGCCCAGGGCGTCCTTCAGGTCGGCATAGGCGCCTTCATCGGCCACCACGGCCAGGGCCGGACGCAGCAGGCGGGCCTGCTCGGCCAGCTTGGGCACATTGCGGCCGGCGACCAGGGCTTCCACCTGAAAGCGGTCGGGATATGCGGCCAGCAGTTCCACCGTGTTGCTACCCACCGACCCGGTGCTGCCCAGCACAGTGACGCGGCGCTTCGGACCAGGCATCACCAAAATCTCACCCATTCCCCGGCCACCAGTTCGAACAGCGCATAGAGCGGGGCCGCGAACAGCAGCCCGTCGATCCGGTCCAGAATACCACCATGGCCGGGGATCAGGTGGGAACTGTCCTTCACATCCACCCGGCGCTTCAGATGGCTTTCAAAAAGGTCACCCACCTGCCCGGCCACCGCGATCAGCGCGCCGATGAAGGCATAGGCCAGGATGGCGGTGGTGTGGACGACATGCGGCACGTCGGTGGCCGCCGGCGGCACCAGCCAGCCGGGCAGCCAGTCCCCGCTCTGCGCCGCGCCGAACAGCCCGCCCAGCGTCGCCGCCGACGCCATGCCGCCGATCAGGCCAGCCCAGGTCTTTTTCGGGCTGATACGCGGCGCCAGCTTTGGTCCGCCAATGGTCCGCCCGGCGGCATAGGCGCCGATATCGGTGGCCCAGATGGCCAGCATCAGGAACAGGAACAGCGCCAGCCCATAGGGCCCGCTATCCAGCCGCAGCCAATGCATGGACAGGAAAGGCAGCGCCACATAGGGCAGACCGAAAACGAACAGCCAGGGGCTAGGAAACCGCAGGGCCTTGGCCACGCCATAGAGCAAGCCCGGAAAGGCGAGTAGCGTGGCGGCCACATGTCTGCCGCCCGCGTCATTTTCATAGATAATGGCGTTCGCCAGAACCAGCAGTACGGAAACCAGCAGCGCTGAAACGGCCTTGGGCGTGTCCGGTACGGCCAGTCGCGCATATTCCCAGGCCGACAGCGCGGCCATCAGCACCATCAGCGCCTGGAACGGCACCCCGCCCCACCAGACGGCCAGCAGCACGGGCGGGGCCAGCGCGATGGCCGACAGGGCGCGCAGCTTCAGATCGGACGGGCGCTTTGGGGGCGTTTGCAGATCAGTCACGATATCAGCGGCTTCCGACCGTGGCACCGAAGCGCCGGTCGCGCCGGTGATATTCCTCGATGGCGGCTTCCAGGTCGCGGCGGGTGAAATCCGGCCACAGCGTGTCCAGGAACACCAGTTCCGCATAAGCCAGTTGCCAGAGCAGGAAATTGCTGATGCGCTTTTCCCCGCTGGTGCGGATCATCAGATCGGGATCGGGGATATCGCTGCCCGTGGTCAGTTCGCGGGCGAAACGGTCGGACGTGATGTCGGCGGGCGTCATCTCGCCCCGGGCCACCGCCTCGGCCAGCTTGCGCGCCGCGTCGACCAGTTCCTGGCGCCCGCCATAGGACAGGGCCAGCACCAGCGTCATGTCGGTATTGCCTTCCGTCAGGCTTTCCGAATTCTCGATCAGGGCCTGGATATCGGCAGACAGACGCGACCGGTCACCGATGACGCGCAGCCGGATGCCGTTCTTGTGCAGCTTGGCGATCTCCCCGCGCAGATAGAAGCGCAGGAGCTGCATCAGGGTCGATACCTCGTCTTCCGGACGGCTCCAGTTCTCGGTGGAGAAGCTGTAGAGCGTCAGGTAGCGCACGCCCAGTTCACGCGCACCTTCGATGGCGTGGCGGACGGCGTCCACGCCCTTCTTGTGCCCGGCGGTGCGGGGCAGACCCCGCGCCGTGGCCCAGCGCCCATTGCCATCCATGATGATGGCGATGTGCGCCGGGGGCGTAAGATAGGCGGATGCGGCAGAGCCGGGCATGCGGCAGGTCCTTCCCTGCGACCGGGTTCGATCAGACCTGCAGGATCTCTTTTTCCTTGGTGGCCAGCGCGTCATCGATCTTCTTGATGTGCGCGTCGGTCACGGCCTGCACCTTGTCGGACCAGGTCTTCTGCTCGTCCTCGGACAGCTCGCCGGCCTTCTGCAGCTTCTTGAGGGCGTCCATGGCATCGCGGCGGACATTGCGCACGGCAACGCGCGTCGCCTCGGAATATTTCGCGGCGACCTTGGACAATTCCTTGCGACGCTCGGAATTCAGCTCCGGAATCGGCACGCGGATGGTGGAACCTTCGGTCTGAGGGTTAAGGCCCAGGCCGCTGTCGCGGATGGCCTTTTCCACAGCCTTCACCGTGCTGCGATCGAACACCTGCACATTGATCAGGCGCGGCTCCGGCACGGAAATATTGGCCACCTGATTCAGCGGCACGGCCGTGCCATAGGCCTCCACCGTCACTGGCTCCAGCAGGTTGGCGGAAGCGCGACCGGTACGCAGGCCGGCGAATTCCTTGCGGAGCTGCTCAAGCGCGCCGGCCATGCGACGCTCGATATCCTTGATCAGATCGGGAGCGGCCACCTTATGCCTCTTCGGTTATGATGGTGAATTTACCCTGCCCGGCCATCACTTCGGCGAAACCGCCGTCCTTCTGGATGGAGAAGACAAGGATGGGAATCTTGTTCTCGCGGGCAAGCGAAATCGCCGAGGCGTCCATGACCTGCAGATCGCGCGACAGCACGTCCATATAGGTCAGGCGATCATAGCGGATCGCATCCTTCACCTTCTTCGGGTCGGCGCTGTAGACGCCGTCCACCTTGGTGGCCTTCAACATCGCATCGCAGCCCATTTCGGAGGCGCGGAGTGCGGCGGCCGTATCGGTGGTGAAGAAGGGATTGCCCGTGCCGGCGGCGAAAATCACCACCCGGCCCTTTTCCATGTGGCGCTCGGCGCGGCGGCGGATATAGGGCTCACACACACTGTCCATGGGGATGGCCGACTGCACGCGGGTCGGCACGCCGGCCTTTTCCAGGGCGTTCTGCACGGCCAGCGCGTTCATGACGGTGGCCAGCATGCCCATATAGTCCGCGGTGGCGCGTTCCATGCCCGACGCGGCCCCGGAAATGCCGCGGAAGATATTACCGCCGCCAATGACGGCGCAGACCTCGATACCCATGTCGATGACGGACTTGATTTCCCGTGCCATGCGGCTGACGACATTGGGATCGATCCCGTATTCCCGCTCCCCCATAAGGGCTTCGCCTGAGAGTTTCAGAAGAACGCGCTTGTATCGGGCTTCAGGCACGGGGTTGGTCCTTTCGGGTTGGAAATCCGGTCTTCAAACGGGTGTTCATATCGGGGCCGGCGAACCGGCCCCGACAGAATATCGCTCCGGCGCCGGCACCAGTCCGGCTCCGGAACCGCATCAGCCGGCCATCTTGGCCACTTCGGCGGCGAAGTCGGACTGTTCCTTCTCGATGCCTTCGCCCAGCTGGAAGCGGACGAAACCGGTCAGGGCCACCGGGGCGCCAATGGCCTTCGCGGCGTTTTCCACGACCTTGCGGATCTTGGTTTCGCCGTCGATGACGTAGAGCTGCTCCAGCAGGACCACTTCCTCATAATACTTGCGGACGCGGCCTTCGACCATCTTCTCGATGATGTTCTCGGGCTTGCCCGACGCGCGGGCCTGTTCGACCAGAACGGCGCGCTCACGCTCCAGGTTGGCCGTCGACACGTCGGCCACGTCCAGGGCTTCCGGACGGGCGGCGGCGACATGCATGGCGATCTGCTTGCCCAGATCGGCCAGGGCGGCCTTGTCACCGGTGGATTCCAGGGCGACCAGCACGCCGATCTTGCCCAGGCCCGGGACCAGGGCGGAGTGAACATAGGACGCGACCACGCCGTCGGTGACCGACAGCTTGGCGATGCGGCGCAGGTTCATGTTCTCGCCGATGGTGGCGACCAGGTGGGTCAGTTCGTCGGCAACATTGCGGCCCGTACCCGGATAATCGGTGGCCTTCAGCGACTCGATGTCGCCATTGCCTTCAACGGCCAGCTTGGTGACGGTGGCAACGGCACCCTGGAAGGCTTCGTTGCGGGCCACGAAGTCGGTCTCGGCATTCAGCTCGACGGCGGCGCCGGACAGGCCGCTGGTGGCAACGCCGACCAGACCTTCGGCGGCGACGCGGCCGGCCTTCTTGGCGGCAGCGGCAAGGCCCTTCTTGCGCAGCCAGTCGATGGCGGCTTCCAGGTCGCCGGCGGTCTCGGTCAGCGCCTTCTTGCAGTCCATCATGCCGGCGCCGGACTTCTCGCGCAGGTCCTTAACAAGGGCAGCGGTGATCTCGGCCATTTTCGCCTCTCTAATCGTCGGGGTGTGACGGGGTCAGGGTAGTTCGTGGGAAACGGGACCGGCCTTCGCGACGCCAACCCCGGACAGCACAACGGCCGGACCGGACCCGAACTGGGGGTCGCGGCCCGGCCGTCGCACCTTAAACTCAGGCCTCGGCCGCGACTTCTTCCGGCAGAACCTCTGCCGGCGCGACTTCCTGGCTGCCGATATCGATGCCGGCGGCCGACATCTCGGCCTGCAGACCGTCCAGCACGGCGCCGGCCAGCAGTTCGCAGTAGGTTTCGATGGCGCGCAGCGCGTCGTCGTTACCCGGCACCGGGAAGGTGATGCCGTCCGGATCGCTGTTGCTGTCCAGGATGGCGACGACCGGGATGCCCAGCTTGTTGGCTTCCTGGATGGCCAGGCTTTCCTTGTTGGTGTCGATGATCACCAGCAGGTCGGGCAGGCCGCCCATGTCACGGATACCGCCCAGCGCGCGCTCCAGCTTATCGCGGTCGCGCGTCATGTTCAGCAGTTCCTTCTTGGTGCGGCCGGAGCCTTCACCATGGGCCAGCGCCTCGTCCATTTCCTTCAGGCGGCGGATGGACTGGGAGATGGTCTTCCAGTTGGTCAGCATGCCGCCGAGCCAACGATGGTTGACATAGTACTGGCCGCAGCGCTTGGCGCTCTCGGCAACCTGCTCCTGGGCGGCGCGCTTGGTGCCGACGAACAGGACGCGGCCGCCACCGGCGACGACGTCACGCACGGCCTGCATGGCGCGATGCAGCAGCGGAACGGTCTGTTCCAGGTCGATGATGTGCACGCCGTTGCGGGCGCCAAAGATGTACGTGGACATCTTCGGGTTCCAGCGGCGGGTGTGGTGACCGAAATGGACACCAGCTTCCAGCAGCTGACGCATCGTGAAAATCGGCATAGCCATAGGAAAACTTCCTTTTCCGGTTCTTCCTCCGTGGGCGACGTCCGTTGGGCACCATGCCCGCCAGACACCGGATCGATGGAAGGCCTCGCCGGGAAACCGTTCCCCGGATAAAAGCCATCGCACCGCAAGCCCACGTGTGGGATTAACGACGGGCGGTGGAATACCGCAGCCACGCCGTCATTGCAACCCCGGCCAGCCGCGATTTGCGCCCGCCGGCCCCGCCATGAAAGCATGGCGGCTGTTTTCCTCACCCCGCGTTCTTCAACGCCTTCAGGGAAGCCTGCGCTTCCTTGTGTTTGGGGTCCAGCGCCAGGGCGCGGCGGAACGCCTTCTCCGCCAATCCCTTGTCCCCCATCTTCTCGAAGATCTGGCCCAGGCGCCAATGGGCACCCGGCCGGTAATTGACGCCGCTGATCCAGGCCGACCCGGACAGGAAGCGCAGCAGCGAGTCGCGCCCTTCCTCCAGATGCTGCCCGGCGACAGCGGCGCCGCGGCCCCGCTGATACAGGGTGAAGGGATCGGCCGGGTCCAAGCTGCTGGCGCGGTTGAAGGCGGCAAAGGCCCCCTCCATGTCACCCTTTATACCCAGGCGCAAGGCGACACCCGCCACATCCGATGCATCGGTCAGCTTGGGCAGCGCTTCGGTCAGGGTCGCCATGCCCTTGGCATCATCCTTGTTGGCAAAGGCCTGAGTCGCCCGCAGCAGCAGATACTGCCCCTCGTTCAGCGGCTGCATCTGGGCGATGGCCTCTTCCGCCTTCTTCTCGTCCCCACCGGCGATGGACGGGGCGACGAGATGGTATTGGGCCACGCAGTTCAGGGCCAGGCTGTTGTGCGGGTCGCGGGCCCGTTCGCCCTCGCACAGGGACAGCAGTTCTTCAGCCGCGGATTTCTTGCCGAACAGGGAGGCATCGTCGATCCGGCGCGTCGCCAGCACGATGCGCGCCTCCAGCACCTCGCGGTCGTCGGGCTGGGCGGCGGCCAGTCTGGCCCCCAGCGGCAGGCCTTTCTCGAAATCCCCGTAACGCTGGTAAATCTGCAAAAGCTGCATCGCCGCCTCCCGGTCCTCGGGATTGGCCGCCAGCCGGTCCTGCAGCGGCTTTGCCGCCACCTCCTCCCGGTCGTCGGGTTCGGCCAGGCTGGCATAGTCGGGCAGCATCTGGGCGGCGGCCGGCATCGCGGCGCCGATCAGCAGGAAGGCCAGGGCGGGAAGGATGCGGCGCATCGGTTTGTCCCAAAAAGTTTAATCTGCGTTAACGCTTTGACATGGGCTTGTGACGCTTTCGTGGCGGATGAGGTCAATACGTATCCAGCGACCGGACATGCCTTGGCATGGGCGCGGCGCTGGCTTATGGTCCCGGACCCCGCGCGGCCGGACCCGCCGCCTTTGCACCATAAGCTCTGTCCAGAATGACCGCTCCCGCCCGTCCGACCGAAGCGACACCCGACCTGCTGACGGGTTTCCTGCGCCTGAATTGTCGGGACGCGGAGCCGCCGCAACCGCTGTGGCTGGATGCGTCCGGTCTGCCGGAGGTGCCGCGCCGGCTGCTGGTCCATGACCATGGCATGACCGCAACATTGGAAGCTTTCTGGGGCGAACAGATGCGCCTGGCCGTCCTGCATACGGAGGAAGTGTCCAACCTGCTGCGTCGGCATGTGCTGTTGTCAGGCGCGAACAGCGGCCTGCCCGCGGAACTGGGCCTGATTGAAATCCGGCTCGACGCGTTGCCGGCCGGCGCGCTGTTCGCGGTGCGTCAGCGGCGCATCCCCTTCGGCGCCATCCTGTCGGCCTGCGGTGTCGGCTTCAAAAGCCGGCCGGCGGGTTTCCTGCGGCTGGTGGCCAACGACGAACTGGCGCGACTGCTGCGCGTCACGCCGGGTTCGGCCATCCATGGTCGCGCCACCACTCTGTATGCCCAGGCCGACGGCAAGGTCCTGGCCAATGCCGTCGAACTGCTGAGCGGGCATCAGCCGGGCTGACCCGGCGGCCAGCCCCCGTCAAAGCTCCTGCACCTCTACCACGCCGGGAATGGACTTGAACGCCCCGCGGCTGGCCGCATTGATCATAACCCCGCCGGGCAGGGCGATCTCCACCTCGCGCAGCGCGTCCAGTTCAACGGCCAGGGTCACCTTGCCCCGCCCCTGGGGCAGGCGGCCGATGGTGGTCTTGATGGCCGGCAATGCTGCGGCGTCTTCCAGCAGGATGCGCAGGCCCGCCGCACTCTTCGACACCTCGTCTTCCAGCGACTGCACGCCGTGGCAGGTCAGGCGCAGTTCCTCGCCATTACGCTGGGCATCGACCGACAGCAGCACGGCCCTGCCCGCCTCCAGCATCTCCCGGCTCTGGGCCAGGGTTTCGGCGAACAGCGTCACCTCATAGACGCCGGACGCATCCGTCAGGCTGACAAAGGCGAAGCGGTTGCCGCTTTTGGCCGTGCGTTCCTGCCGGGCAACGACGATGCCGGCCAGCTTGAAGCGCGTCGACTTGGCGTCGCGCAACTGCCGCGGCAGATCGGCGAACCGCACCACCCGCATGCGGGTCATGGCGGCGGCAAAACTGTCCAGCGGGTGGGCCGACAGGTAGAAGCCGATGGCTTCAAACTCGTGCCGAAGCCGTTCCAGCGGCTCCCAGTCGGGGACCTTGGGCAGGTCCGGGGCCTTCAACGCTTCCGTCGCGCCGAACAGGCTGGCCATGCCGCTGTCGCGCTGCTGCGCCTCCGACTGGGCGTAGCGCACCACCATTTCCAACCCTGCAAACAATTGCTGCCGGTTGCGGTTCAAGCTGTCGAAGGCACCGGCGCAGACCAGTTTTTCCAGCATGCGCTTGTTCAGCGCGCTGCTGTCCACGCGCCGCGCGAAATCGAAAATGTCCTTGAAGGGGCCGTTCGCGTCGCGCTCGCGCACCACGGCTTCCATGGCCTGCATGCCCACGCCCTTCACGGCGGCCAGGGCATAGCGCACGGCCCGGCTGCCATCGGGCAGCTTCTCCACCTTGAAGCGCGGGCCGGATGCGTTCACGTCCGGCGTCAGCAGCCGGATGCCCAGCCGCACCAGCTCCTGGCGGAACTGGTTCAGCTTGTCGGTATTGCCCATATCATAGGTCATGGTGGCGGCCATGAACTCGACCGGGTAATTGGCCTTCATGAAGGCCGTCTGGTAGGCGACCAGGGCATAGGCTGCCGCGTGCGACTTGTTGAAGCCATAGCCGGCGAACTTGTTCACCTGGTCGAAGATCAGGCCGGACTGCTCCTCCTCCACCCCGCGCTTTTCCTTGGCGCCGGCGATGAATTTGGCCCGTTCCTTCTCCATCTCCTCCTTGATCTTCTTGCCCATGGCGCGGCGCAGCAGGTCGGCGCCGCCAAGGCTGTAGCCGGCCAGGACCTGGGCGATCTGCATCACCTGTTCCTGATAGACCATGATGCCGAAGGTCTCTTTCAGGATCGGTTCCAGGGCCGGGTGCATGTAATCGGGCGCCTCCTGCCCGAACTTCACCTTGATGTATTTGGGGATATTGTCCATGGGGCCGGGACGGTACAGTGACACCAGGGCGATGATGTCCTCGATCCGGTTCGGCTTCATGCGGCGCAGCACGTCGCGCATGCCCGAACTTTCCAGCTGGAAGATGCCGGCACTCTCGGCCCGGCCCAGGATGTCGTAGGACTTCTTGTCCTCCATATCCAGGTCCAGCAGGTCCAGTTCGGGCCCCAGGTCGCGCACATGATCGACCGCCGTTTTCAGCACGGTCAGCGTCTTCAGGCCCAGGAAGTCGAACTTCACCAGCCCGGCCAGTTCGACATATTTCATGTTGAACTGGGTGACCGGCATGTCGGAACGCGGATCGCGGTACATGGGCACCAGCTGATCCAGCGGCCGGTCACCGATCACCACGCCGGCGGCGTGGGTCGACGCATGGCGGTACAGCCCCTCCAGCCGCAGCGCGATCGTGATCAGCCTATCCACCGTCTCATCGCTGCGCTTCATCTCCTGTAATTGCGGCTCGCCGTCCAGCGCCTGTTGCAGGGTGACGGGGTTGGCCGGATTATTGGGGATCAGCTTGCAGATACGGTCCACCTGACCATAGGGCATCTGCAATGTGCGCCCCACGTCGCGGACCACGGCGCGGGCCTGCAGCTTACCGAAGGTGATGATCTGCCCGACCTTGTCGGTACCGTATTTCTGCTGAACATATTTGATCACCTCTTCACGGCGATCCTGGCAGAAGTCGATATCGAAGTCGGGCATCGATACGCGTTCCGGGTTCAGGAAGCGTTCGAACAGCAGACCATAGCGGATGGGGTCCAGGTCGGTGATCAGCAAGGACCAGGCGACCAGCGAGCCGGCGCCCGACCCGCGGCCCGGTCCCACGGGGATGCCATTGTCCTTCGCCCATTTGATGAAGTCCGACACGATCAGGAAATATCCTGGGAACTTCATCTTGATGATGGTTTCCAGCTCGAATTCCAGCCGGTCCCGATATTCCTTCTCGACCTTCTCCTTTTCGTCCCTACCCATGCCGCTGGTGAAGACATATCGGGTCAGGCGATAGGTCAGGCCGTCATGGGCCTGCACCCGCAACTCATCCGCTTCCAGCCGCCCGCCTTCACAGGCAAAGGGCGGCAGGATCGGATTGACCTTGCGCGGCATATAGGCACAGCGTCTGGCGATGACGACACTGTTGTCCACCGCCTCCGGGATGTCGGCGAACAGTTCGCGCATCTCGGCCGGTGATTTGAAATAATGGTGAGGGGAGACGCGGCGCCGCTCCTCCTGCATGACATAGGCGCCTTCCGCGATGCACAGCAGCACATCGTGCGCCTCGTACATGTCGGCGGTGGCGTAATAGGCGTCGTTGGTGGCGACCAGCGGGATGTCATGCTCATAGGCCAGATCGATCAGGTCGGGTTCGACCTTCGCCTCCGCCTGGGCCAGCGGCCCTTCCACATGGCGCATCAGCTCAATGTAAAGCCGGCCGGGGAACAGGTCCTTCAGCTTTTCCAGCAGGTCCAGCGCGTGCGGCTTCTGCCCGTCCAGCAGCAACCGGTTCAGTCCGCCGCCGACCCCGCCCGTCAGGCAGATCAACCCGTCGGTCAGCCCCTCCAACATCTCCAGCGAGACCTGGGGCAGCAGGCCGGTCTCCGTCTCCATATAGGCGCGGGAGACCAGCCGCATCAGGTTGCGATAGCCCTGCTCGCTCTGTACCAGCAGGACAAGCTGGTCCGCCCCCGGCCCCATCACGCGGCCCGCAATCTTCTTCAAGGGGCCGAAGGGCGTCACCCACATCTGGCAGCCGATGATGGGCTGGATGCCATCATCGGACGCGGCCATGGCGAATTCCAGACAGCCGAACAGGTTGCCCGTATCGGTGACGCCCACGGCCGGATAGCCGTGCTTCTTGCACAGCTTCACCAGTTCCTTGGTCTTGATGGCGCCTTCGGCCAGCGAATAGGCGGAATGGACACGCAGATGGATGAAACCGGGATCGGCGGGCATGGGGCAACGTTCAGGCTGCGGAACGGGGGCCGGTCGTGCCGGCCCCCCAACCCTACCCCAAAGCCGTCACCGGAAGCGACTCTCCCATCACGTCCCCAGGGCGCGGCGCATCCACAGGCCGAAGCCGATATCGCTGGCCGCGATCAGCAGCAACGCCCCCTCCCCCGCCAGCGACAAATGCCCCCAGCCAATGGCCAGCAGCGCCAGGGTGGAAACGCCGGCGGCAAAGGCCAGCAGCGGGGCAATGCCGGCCGCCGGCGTGCGCGCCAGGATCATCAGGATGGCCGCCAGCACCAGGCAGCTTCCGCCCAGCCCGCGCAGCAGCCAGTCGATCTGCACCAGACCGGCCAGCGCCGGGTCGGCAAAGGCCAGCGGGGCAATCCAGGCCGGCAGCAACAGCAGGTCCAGGCCCAGCAGCCCCACGACACCGGCATAGATCTGCACGGGGCGGCGGGACCGGCCGCCCACCAGGGCCCGATTGTCGATTGTGGTCATCACATCCTCCTTGCTTGGGTTCGTGACGGACAGGCTGAACCGGCGGCGATGGTCCCGCAATTACCAGTCAGGTAATAGACGGGCGCGCGTCCCCATGCGACCGTTGCCCGATGACAATGCCGACGACCACCCCCACCCCGCGTCCTGCCCGCCGCCCGCCGTCCAACGGCTTCGGCACCCTGCTGCGCCGCTGGCGGCAGGCCCGCGGAGCCAGCCAGCTGGATCTGGCGCTCACCTGCGCCACCAGCCAGCGCCATCTCAGCTTTCTGGAGTCTGGCCGGGCCCGGCCATCGCGGGGCATGGTGCTGCAACTGGCCGACGCCTTGTCGGTGCCGCTGCGCCATCAGAATGCCCTGCTGCTGGCCGCCGGCTTCGCCCCCGCCTGGGATGAGGGCGGACTGGATGGACCTGCCATGGAACCGGTGCGCGCGGCCATCGCCCATATGCTGGACCGACAGGCGCCCTACCCCGCCATTCTGGTCGACCGGCGCTACACCCTGTTGCAGGCCAATGAAGGCGCGGGGCGGTTGATGGATTTCCTGCTGGGTCCGGCCCCGGCGGATGCGCCCGCCCCCAACCTGCTGCGCCTGATCCTGGACCCGGCCCTGCGGCCGCTGCTGGAGAATTTTCAGGACGTGGCGGCCTGGATGATCCGCCGCATCCGGGCGGAGGCGCTGCTGGCCGACCCGCTGGATACCGACCGGGAATTGCTGACGCTGCTGGACGATCCGGCCGTGACGGGCTTGCGGCCCGGCGATCTGGAATCCCGGCCGCCCGCCCCCGCCCTGTCTCTGCGCTTCCGGAAGGACGGGGTGCGGCTGTCGCTGTTCTCCGTCATCGCCATGCTGGGCACCCCGCTGGACGCCGGTTTGCAGGATGTGCGCGTGGAACTGTTCTATCCCGCCGATGACGCCACCGCCGATTGGTTCCGGCGGGCATCACTGCCACGTTGAACCACCTAAGCGCGAGAAAATCATATAAATTTTTCATCGAATGCCCATATACTCATTCTCCGATCCGTTCGGCCACGGATCAAGAAGGGGGCGGGAACATGCGGTGGATGGGGATTTTGCTGCTGGGGACCTGGATGCTGGGGCCGGCGGCCCAGGCGGAAGAGGTGACGCAAGTGGTCCCGACCTTGCCCGCCTGGCGCAAGGTGCCACTGGACAGGGTACCAACCTCTCAGGAGGCGGTGGCCCTGCGCATCGGCATCGCTGCCGACAGCTTCTATCAGGGCCGCCACATCATCGTTGATGTCCCGACGGGCCCGGCCTTCGTGGCCCAGATCATGCGCGATCCCGAACAGCCGGCCGATGACGGCACCTTGTGGTTCGATGCCGCGGTGCCCTTCCATGCATTCAACAGCACCCATCCCGACCTGAAGTTGCGCTTCCTGCTGGATGAAGGCTGCAAGCCCGGCCAGGCCGTGCCGGAAGGGCGGATGCCCCTGCGGGTCACCGCCGTGCAGGCGCGGCTGGCCGCATTGGCGGACTGACCGCGGATACCCGAAGGCGGTGCGGCTTATTCCACCACCTTCCACGCCCCGTCAGGCTGGCGGCAGGCCGTGCCATAGGCCTGTTCCTGCTTGCCGCCAATGGTCACGGTCTGCTGGAATTCCCGGCAATAGCCGCCGTCGGCCGTGTGGCCTTCGCGCAGGGCCGTCACCGACCCGCTGGTCGACCCGTCCGACCAGATGATCGGTTGGCCGATCGGGGCGCCGGTGGCGCGGATCTGTGCATCCTCATGCGCGCGCTGCTGCGCCTCGTTCAACGAATTCAGTGCCATCAGCGTGATGGCCGTGAAGCCCAGGAAGAACAGTGCATCCTCGTCCCGGACATAATGGCCATAGCCATAGTACCAGTGCCCAAATGGCCGGACGACGATGACATCGTGATAGACGCGGCGGCGTCCCGGCGGCACGTCCCAGTGGCGGACGGGGTAACCGCCATGGTCGTACCAGCCGGGCGGCGGCACATAGGAGGGACGGTCGGGCGATCCACGGCGGTCATGATCGTGCTGTCCGCGGCCATGGCCATGGCCGTCGCGGTCATTGTCGGCAAAGGCCGGCGGTATGGCCAACGCCACGGCCAGCGTGGCACCGATGACAAGCGTGCCCAGATTCCGAAACCGCATGATGTCCTCTTCACGATCCCATCGCATCCATTGGGGATGCCCCGTCCGCACAATCTGGGGGACCGCAGCGGCGAATTTATGGCGCCACGCGGATCCCCACCCTGACCTTGCACGGACCAGAGGGCGGCAAACCGGCGCGGGGGCTCCCAAATCGATAGTTTTCAACTCTCTTGCTGTACTCGACATTGTCTTTCTCTTTCCATAGGGTTTCCAATGGGGATGCGGTCAGCCAAAGGGAGTCGGGTCGAAAATGACGACGGGATTGACGATGACGGGCACCAATGGTGACGACCTGATCCAGGGCGGCACGGCCGATGACACGATATCGGGCCTGTCCGGCAACGACCTTCTCAGCGGTGGTGCTGGAAATGACAGCCTTTCCGGTGGTCTGGGTTTCGACACCGTCCTGGGCGGGGCCGGCGATGACCGGATTGACCTGTCGGACGGACAGTTCGGCGACACCGATATCGGCCGTGGCGGCGACGGCAACGACACCATCACCAGCAGCCAGGGCGACGAATCGATCGAAGGCGGCGACGGCAATGATGTGCTGTCCGCCGTTGCCGGAACCGTCACGGGCGGGGCCGGCGATGACATGATCACGCTGTCCAACGGGTTCACCAGCGGCGGTGCAGGGGCCGACCGGTTCGTGCTGGGCCTGCCCGGTGACCAGCTTCAGGGACAGAACTGGACCGTCACCATCAACGATTTCGCCGCAGGCATTGGTGGCGACCAGTTGGACCTGTCGAACCTGCTGTCTGGGGTGATCGGCGACCGTTCCGGGTCCCCCTATGGCCGCTATATCTGGCTGGAACGTACCGAGTCCAGCACGCTGATCATCTATGACCGCGATGCGTCGGGCAACCAGTACAGCGCCCAGACCGTCGCGGTCCTGCAGAACCTGCTGCCAGAGGCGCTGAAGACCAGCAGCTTTGTCGGCGGCATCATCCCCCCCGTCGGGCGGGTCAGCACCGATGCCACGGTGATTGGCAGCGATGGCAATGACACCCTGGCCGGGGGCTGGGGCTTTGACACGATCAAGGGTGGCGGCGGCGATGATTATATCTCCGACGCCAGCAACAATTACGGCAACATCCTGTGGGGAGAGGCCGGCAACGATACCCTGATCGGCGGCAGCAGCCCCGACACGCTGGATGGCGGCAGCGGTGACGACCTGATCCGCCCGGGCGGCGGTTCAGACCAGGTGCAGGGCGGCGACGGCAACGACCAGATCGACCTGACCTATAATGCCAGCTATTCCGCCGCCACCGTCGATGGCGGGGCCGGCAATGACACGATCATCGGCGGGTCCAATGGCGATCAGATTCAGGGCGGCACTGGCGACGATCTGCTGACGGCCGTGCAGGCCACGATGGCGGGCGGCGACGGGGATGATACGCTGTCGCTGGCGTCGGGCCAGGCCACCGGCGGGGCCGGCAGCGACCGTTTCAAGCCGACGCCGATCCCAGCCGGCAATTATTACATTTCCGGCATGGTCACGATCACGGACTTCGCGGCGGGGGCCGGGGGCGACCTGCTGGACCTGTCCGGCCTGCTGTCCAGTCTGGTGGGCTATCGCCCCGGCGATACCACCGGCCGTTACATCTGGCTGGAATATAATGGCGACGGCACCATGGTCAAAATTGACGAGGATGCGGCCGCCGGCACCTATACCGGCCGCACCGTCGCCTTCCTGACCGGCGTGAAGCCCGCGGATCTGACGGCCAATTTCACGGGCGGTATCGTTCCGACAATAACCCGCGACGCCAGCAACCGCAGTCAGACCGGCACCGCGGCCAACGACACGCTGGTCGGCGGCTGGGGCAATGACACGATCACGGGCGCCGACGGCAACGACACGATCAGCGACACGGTCGGCACCAACCAGTTGTCGGGCGGGGCCGGCAACGACACGATCATCGGCCTGGGCCTGCGCGACACTATCGATGGTGGTGACGGCAATGATGTCCTGTCGGGCGGCAGCCAGGCCAGTGTCGATGGCGGGACCGGCAATGATGTGCTGGAAGCCATGGTCGGTGGCGGCCGGTTCAATGGCGGGGCCGGCAACGACACGATCTATGGCCATTTCGGTGCTGAATATCTGGATGGCGGCGATGGCAACGACCTGCTGCAATCGGTCCGCAACCTCAACTACTACGACATTGATACGGCGGTCGACACGCTGCATGGCGGGGCCGGCAACGACACCATCATCGGCGCGGGCATGAACGACCTGCTATATGGCGATGACGGTGACGACACGCTGACCGCAGGCACCGGCACCATGACGCTGGAGGGCGGGGCCGGCAACGACCGGCTGGAGGCGATGACAGGCACCCTGACCGGCGGCACCGGAGCCGACCGGTTCGCCCCCAACGGGCTGACCTATGCCTGGTACAGCTACACTGTCGCCGCGGTCACCATCACCGATTTCAATGCCGCGCAGGGCGATACGATCGATCTGAGCAAGACCCTGCCCTATCTCTACAATTTCGCGGGCGGGACCATGCCTCTGGCCCGCTATTTCCAGATTGTCCAGGATGGGGCCGACACGCTGCTGAAGGTCGATATCGACCCGTTCAACGAAGGGGCGTTCAGTGTCACCGACACGGGTTACCTGACCCTGGCCCGGTTGCAGAACGTCACCGCCGGCAGCCTGACCGCCGCCAGCTTCATCGGTGGGCTGGACCCTGCCCAGGTGGCGCAATTCATGCCGCACACCCTCACCGGCTCCGCCGCCGCCGACATCCTGGTCAGCAGCCACGGCAATGACGTGATCGATGGCGGCAGCGGTATCGACGCGATCTATTACGACGCGCCCGGCAGTGCGGTCGACAACCGCTTCACCGTGATGCAGCGTCCGAACATTCCGGGCGGGGCCATCACAATCCTCGATCGTCTGGCCAGCGGCTTCGGCGCCGACAGCGCCACGGGCGTCGAACTGCTGATCGTCGGCGACCGCATATCGCTGGTCTACGCGCCGTCGCTGCAGCGCATCGTCCCGGGCACCTACGACCACGCGCTGTTCGGCGAGGCGGAATACCTCGCCTATTACCCGGACGTCGCCGCCGCTGTGGCCAAGGGTCAATTTGCCAGCGGCGAGGCCCATTATCTGGCAATGGGCCGCAATGAAGGACGCAT
This sequence comes from Niveispirillum sp. FG148, assembly GCF_057809655.1. Classification (NCBI taxonomy): domain Bacteria; kingdom Pseudomonadati; phylum Pseudomonadota; class Alphaproteobacteria; order Rhodospirillales; family Azospirillaceae; genus Niveispirillum; species Niveispirillum sp. FG148. The sequence goes on along the minus strand of NZ_JBMDKJ010000007.1, from coordinate 5,805 downwards.
CGCCCCCATTGACGTGACAAAAAGCCCGCAGGGCCTGTTCGACAGCCGCTACTACCTGATGGAAAATCCGGATGTCGCAGCCATGATCGGTCCCGACAATATCCCAGATGCGTGGACCCACTTCCTGCTTTATGGCGAAAAGGAAGGGCGCGACCCCAACATCCTGTTCGACACGGACTGGTACCTTGGCCACAATCCCGACGTCGCGGCCGCCGTGGCCACGGGTGGAATCGATGCCCTGAGCCATTACGCCCTGTATGGCTGGAAGGAAGGGCGCGACCCGTCGCGCTTCTTCGATACCTCCGTCTATCTGGCCGAAAATCCCGATGTCGCAGCGGCCGGCATCAACCCGCTGCTGCATTTCCTGGCCTATGGCTACACGGAAGGTCGCGTGCTGCATTACAGCGGTCTGATCTGATCGGGCTTATCTATTCGGGAGGCGACACTGCGCCGCCCCTCCCCTGCAGGATCACCAGGCTATAACCAATGGCCGTCTATTATTTCCCAATAGGGAGTAATAGAGTTGCTTATCATTTCCTCAAAATTGCCGACAAGGCCCTGGAGAGAAAGATGGCGACAGGACAGACCCTGGTGGGTGGCACCGGGAACGATACGCTCACGGGTGGCCCTAATGATGACGTCATCAGCGGCCTTGGCGGCGATGACAGCCTGATCGGCGGCGATGGCAATGACAGCATTGCCGGTGGCGACGGCAATGATCGTATCTTCCCCGGCCTGGGGATGGACACGGTCGATGGCGGTAACGGCAATGACTGGATCGATCTGGATGCCAGCGGCGGCAGCACCAGTCAGTCCGTGCATGGCGGATCGGGCGACGACACGATCTTCAGCAGCAATGTGAATAGCCTTCTGATCTTCGGCGATGACGGCAACGATACGCTGACCTTGTTCCGGGGCAGCATTGAGGGCGGCGCGGGCAATGACACGCTGAATATCTCCGACGGAACGGTTGTCGGCGGTGCTGGCCAGGATCGCATCGTCATCAGCGGTCTTTATAATTTCACGCCCGGCGTGATTGAGAACCCTTGGGCCGTGACCATCAGCGACTTTGCCGGCGGCAGCGGCGGCGACATGATCGATCTGTCCAATGTGCTGACCCAGTTGGTCGGTTATACCGGCGGGAACCCCTTCGGCCGCCATTTCTGGCTGGAACAGTCCGGCGGCAACACTCTGCTGCGCGTCGACCGTGACATGGCCGGGATGGATTATGCCACGGAAACGGTGGCGACCTTCCAGGGCGTCTTCATCAATGACCTGACCGCCGCCAATTTCGTTGACGGGTTCACCCCGACCTCGGCCAAAAGCACGGCGGACGCTACGGTAACCGGCACGGCGGCCGACGATACGCTGGCGGGCGGCTGGGGAAATGACACGATCAGCGGCGGCGGCGGGAATGACCGCATCACCGATTTGTCCGGCACCAATTCCCTGTCGGGGGGTGCTGGCGACGACTACCTGTTCACCAGCAACGGCGTCCTGGACGGGGGTGACGGCAACGACACGCTGCGCACCCAAGGCGGTGCCAACACGATGAATGGCGGGGCCGGCAATGACAGCATCCTGGGCGGCAACGGCAATGACAGCCTGACCGGCGGCGATGGCGACGACACGCTGGACGGTTTCGCCGGCACCGACCAGTTGGATGGCGGGGCCGGCAATGACCAACTGACGGTATCGACCGGGCAGGCCACGCTGCATGGCGGCCTGGGCAACGACATCCTGACCGGCAATATCGCCTTCAATTCCACGACCGCCACCGCAGTGCTTTATGGCGACGACGGCGACGACATCCTGCGCGGCCACGGGGCCACACTCGACGGCGGCGCCGGGAATGATCGTTTTGAGGTCATCTCGGGTGTCGTGACGGGCGGCAGTGGGGCCGATACTTTCAGCCTTTCAGGTGTTCAGACCGTCTCCGTCCGCGGAAGCCAGTATAACCTTGTCCACACGACCACCACCACCGATTTCAACGCTGCGCAGGGTGACAAGATCGACCTGCAGCCCTCGCTCATCAACATGCTGGCCTATCAAGGGGGCAATCCCTTTGGCACCACGATGTGGCTGGCGCAGGATGGCAATGACACCTTGCTGATGGTCGATCCCGACGCGGGCCTGTCGAACCTTTATAACGATGCCGCCCCGACAGCCCTGGTCCGACTTCAGAATGTGCAGGCTGGCAGCCTGACGGCCAGCGCCTTCGTGCAGGGTTTCGCCCCGTCGCTGTCCAACCCCTATGAACCACAGAGCCTGACCGGTGGTGCCGGCAACGACTATCTGGCGGGCAGGCTGGCGGCCGACACCTTGTCCGGTGGCGAGGGCAGCGATCTGCTTTATGGCAATGCCGGCAACGACGTCCTGAATGGCGGCAATGGCATTGACGCGGTCCGTTATCTCACCGCCCTTGGCAATGGCGTGTCGATCCAGCCGGCGGGCAGCACCGGCCTTTCCCCCGGCATCACGGGCGCGGAAGGCACCGATACCCTGTCCAATGTCGAAATCGGCATCTTCAACAACAAGATCGTGCCCTTGCTGGCGCCCACGAAATGGACGCCGAACCAGCCCTATGATCACACGCTGTTCGATGAAAGCGCCTATCTGGCCATGTATCCGGATGTGGCCCAGGCGGTCGCGCGGGACCAGTTCAGCAGTGGCGAATCCCATTACCTGATATATGGCAAGAACGAAGGCCGCATGGCACCGGCGAAGGCGGGGCCGGTCAACGTGCTGTTCGACAACGACTTCTATCTGCGGTCCAACCCGGACGTCGCCAATGCCATCCAGCAGGGCGTCATCACCAGCGCCTGGACCCATTTCATGCAGTTCGGTGAAAAGGAAGGGCGCGATCCCAACACCCTGTTCGATACCGACTGGTATCTGGCCAGCAATCCCGACGTGGCGGCGGCCGTGGCCACGGGTGGCATCGACGCCCTGAGCCATTACGCGCTGTATGGCTGGAAGGAAGGGCGCGATCCGTCGCGCTTCTTCGACACCAGCGCCTATCTGGCCGAAAATCCGGACGTGGCAGCGGCAGGTATCAACCCCCTGCTGCATTTCCTATCCCACGGCTACACGGAAGGTCGCGTGCTGCATTACACGGGCGATCTGATCTGATCGGACTATTCATGAGGGGCGGTTGCCTGCCGCCCCTCTCCCTCCACGTCGGCGGACTATGACCAATGGGTAACTTCTGTTCCTGATAGGAGGCATTAGAGTTGCTTAATATTTCCTGAAAATTGTCGGCATGGCCTGGAGAATATGATGGCAGCTGGACAGACCCTGGTGGGTGGCACCGGGAACGATACGCTGACGGGCGGCCCCAATGACGACACCATCAGCGGTCTCGGCGGCAATGACAGCCTGATCGGCGGCGACGGCAATGACAGCCTGTCGGGCGGCGGTGGTCGGGACACTCTGGAAGGCGGCAATGGCGACGACACCCTGAATGGCGGCGACGGTACCGACACGTTGCGCGGGGGTGCCGGCAATGATGCGTTCATCGCCAATACCAATAACACTGCCTATATCTATGGCGGTGCCGGCAACGACACGATCAGCGGTGCCAATGCAGGTGCCTGGGTCAGTGCGGAGGATGGCGACGATGTCGTGACGCTGGCCGCGGGCACGGTCGATGGCGGAGCTGGCAACGACATCATGACCCTGTCCTTTGGCAGCGTCACGGGCGGCGACGGACAGGACCTGTTCATCGTCGGTCCCAAAGACCGGCCGGTTGGCGTGGACCAGCAATGGATTATCACCATCACCGATTTCAAATCGGGCACGGGCGGCGATGTGCTGGGCCTGTCCGGCATCCTGACCAGTCTGGTGGACTATGGCGGGGGCGATCCGTTCGGCCGCTATGTCTGGCTGGAACAGCAGGCGGGTGGAACCACCAATCTGATGTTGGACCGCGACGGGGCGGGCACGCGCTATGCGGCGAGCGCCCTGGTGGTGCTGTCGTCCGTGTTCGTCAATGATCTGGTGGCCGCCAATTTCGCCAATGGCTATATCCCGACCCGGACAAAGATCACCACCGACAGCAGCCAGACCGGGACGGCCGCCGCGGAAACCCTGGTCGGGGGTTGGGGCAATGACACGGTCAGCGGCGGGGCCGGCAATGACAGCATCTCCGACGGGGCGGGCAACAACCTGCTGTCGGGCGATGATGGCGATGACACGATCGAAGCCAGTGGTGGCAACGATACGCTGAATGGCGGGGCCGGCCTCGACAATCTGTCCGGCCGCGGCGGCGATGACCGTCTGGATGGCGGGACCGGCGACGACACGCTGGCGGGCAGCTATGGCAATGACACGATCCTGGGCGGCGACGGCAATGACAAGATTCTGGGCGGCGACGGCAATAACACGATGCTGGGCGGCGACGGCAATGACAGTATCCAGGGTGGTTCGGGCAATGACACCATTGATGGCGGCGACGGCGACGATAGCATCGGCTATACCAACGGTACCTATTTCGCCGAATTCGGCGCGGACACGATCCATGGCGGCAATGGCAATGATGTGATCAATGTCGCTGGCGGGGCTGGCATGCAGTTGTTCGGCGATGCCGGTAATGACAGCCTGCGGGCCAATGGTGTCGCCTCCCTCAATGGCGGGGCTGGCGACGACCGGCTGCAAAGCCTCGGCGGCGAGATGACGGGTGGTGCCGGTGCCGACAAATTCGTCTTGGACGGCGTGAAGATGGCGTTTCGCGGCTACTCGATCGCCACCAGCACGATCACCGACCTTAATCTGGCGGAAGGTGACAAGATCGATCTGTCGCCGGTGCTGGCCAACCTGCGCGGTTTTGAAGGCGGCAATCCCTTCGGCAAATATCTGTGGCTGGAGCAGGATGGCGCCGACACGATGCTGATGGTCGATCCCGATCTCACATCCAACTGGTACGACACTGCAGCCGGGGCCTTGCTGCGACTGAAGAATGTCACGGCCTCCAGCCTGACCTCCAGCGCCTTCGTCCAGGACTATGACCTGTCAATCCTGTCGCAATATCAACCGCAGACCATCACCGGCAGCGTCGGCAACGACAATCTGACGGGCGGCCTTGGCAATGACAGCCTGTCGGGCGGCGGCGGGTCCGACCTGCTGACCGGCCGGGACGGCAACGACATTCTGCGCGGCGGCGACGGAATCGACGCCGCCCGCTTCAGCGTTGCCTATGGCTGGCTCGGCAATGTCAGCGTGATACAGCGGACGGAGACGGACGGCAGCCAGCCCTTCCTCGTCTCCGACTACCGGGTGACGGGCCAGGGGCAGGACAAGCTGTATGGCGTTGAAATCGGCATCTTCGACAACAAGATCGTCCCGCTGATCGCCCCCAGCAGATGGTCGCTGAACCAGCCCTATGACCATACGCAGTTCGACGAAAAAGCCTATCTGGCCCTTTATCCCGACGTGGCGCGGGCCGTGGCCGCCGATCAGATCATCAGCGGCGAAGCTCACTATCTGGCTTTTGGCAAGAATGAAGGACGGCTATCCCCGGCCACCATGACCGGATCTCTGGCGCTATTCGACAGCAATTTCTATCTGCTGGCCAACCCGGATGTTGCCGCCGCAGTGCGCAATGGCACCATCACCAGTGCCTGGACCCATTTCATGCAGCTCGGGGAAAAGCAAGGGCTCGATCCCAACATCCTGTTCGATACCGACTGGTATCTGGCCAGCAATCCCGACGTGGCGGCGGCCGTGGCCACGGGCAGCATCGACGCCCTGACCCATTACGCGCTGTATGGCTGGAAGGAAGGGCGCGATCCGTCGCGCTTCTTCGAC